>JAZQIN010000091.1:0-24765 GCA_045541155.1 Faecousia sp. | reverse complement strand
ACCGTCCCTTGGCCCCCTCTGACGAGGGGGCTGGCGAAAATCTTTGATTTTCGACTGGGGGAGAGAAGAATTTCAACATTTTCTCTCCCTCCGAGCCGGCGTTCGCCGGCCCACCTCCCTCATCAGAGGGAGGCTTTGGGGGCGGTGCTTAGTACGCTAAACGATAATTTATAGTTCTTTGACACGCTGAGACCACCCTTTGGGTGGTCTTTTTGATTAATTATGAGGAGAATTGTCAGTATGTAAAATAATAGTTTCGCTTACTAAATATGCACTGACTCTTATCCACTCTCTCAGATAGGAATCTGAGAGAGGCTGCGCTGTTATTTCTCCACTAAATACGATTGCGGCACATGATGAAGGGGCGGTTTGCGCCTCAAGGTAGCGGGAAATTAAACATATCTGAAAAAATTGGCAGTTTTCTTCTCTTTCAACTCATGTTTGCCGAAAACATTTGCTGAAAGGGCAGAATTTTTGAAAATTATGATAGCATTCTGGGACGAGATGTGATATACTAAACGATAGAATATATAATGCCCTAGGTGTGCGAGGAGGAAAATCAGATGGGTGAGACCCTGGTTTCAAAAGATGTAAAAGATTTGACATATTTAGCTTTTTGTGCATTAAATGGCGCAAAATTGGATATTGAACGACTGAAAACCATGAATGCATCCCAGATTTATCGTCTGGCGGATCGGCATGCGCTGAATTCACTGATTTCCTTTGCGATGGAGGGGAACATTCGCCCGGAGGTGTTTGTGACATGGAAGCAGGCCCGGGAGCGGGCTCTGCGCCACAACCTCCTGCTGGACATGGAGGGACGGCACATTTGCAGCGTCATGGACCAGAAGGGAATCTGGCACATGAGACTCAAGGGCAGCATTCTGAAGGATTTGTATCCTCGGATGGAGATGCGGCAGATGTCCGATCAGGACATCCTGTTCGACACCACCCACCGGGAGGAGATGCGCAAATACATGCTGGACCGGGGCTACGACCCCAAAGGTCACCATGACACCCATCACGACATCTACCACAAAGATCCGGTGTACAACATCGAGCTGCACCATACACTCTTTGAGTTGCATTGCGACCTGCGGCTGGTGGACTATTACCGCAATGTCAAGCAGGAGCGGATGATTCCTGACAACGATGGCACCATGGGCTTCCATTTCAGCGATGAGGATTACTATATCTATATGGTTGCCCATGCCTACAAGCACTACATGGACCATGGCGTGGGTCTGCGGTCCCTGGTGGATGTTTACGTTTATGACAGAAAAAAGCCAAATCTGGACTGGGATTACATTCACCGGGAGTGCGTCAAGTTGGGCATGGACGGCTACGAGCAACTTTGCCGCAGTGTGGCCCAGAAACTGTTCCGGGATAATGCGCCCGAGACGCTGACCAAGGAAGAAGTGGATTTGGTCCATTTCTGTGCCGAGTCTGGCACCCATGGCTCTGAGGAGGGCTTCATTCATCACGAGCTGAAAAACGCGGGAAGTGGCGGCAAGAAGGTCACCTTTGGTCAGAAATGTAAGTATCTGTGGAAGCGGCTGTTCCCCAGCGCTAAGTGGATGCGTGAGAATGTGCGGATGGTCCGCAATCACCCTTGGCTGCTACCTGTGGCTTGGATCGTCCGGCTGTTCCGGGGCATCTTCAAGCGTGGCGGCCACACGACGAAAGAATTCCGCTATGTGATGAACACCGAGGAAGTGTAACGATGAAACGATTCGTGGATATCCATACCCACATCCTGCCGGGGGTGGATGACGGTGCAGCCAATCTGGAGCAGGCGATTGACCTGCTGCGGATGGCTTGGGAGGATGGCACAGGGGCGGTAATCCTGACCCCCCACTTTCGTGGTCGCTACCGGGCCAATACCCCTCAGCAGCTGAAGGCGGCATTCGAGACACTGCGCAATCATGCGGCGGTGGAGTTGCCGGAGCTGGAGCTGTATTTGGGCAATGAGGCCGGCATCGAGGTAGAACTGGCAGAAAAGCTGGTGGAGGGTCGTGTTCTGAGTCTGAACGGCGGAAGCTATGTGCTGCTGGAATTCCATTCCTCCAGTACCAGAAACCAGATTCTCAAAGGAACATTGGATGTACTTAACTGCGGCTTCACGCCGATTATTGCCCATGCCGAGCGGTACGATGCGTTTCGTCAGCACCATGGATTTGCGGCAGAGGTGATTGAATTGGGTGCGCTGATTCAGCTCAATGCAGCAGGAGTCACTGGCGAGGCTGGTTTTGCGGAGAAACGTTGCTGCAACCGGATGCTGAAAAAGGGGCAGGTCCACTTTATCGCGTCCGATGCCCACGATACCAAAAGCAGACCCCCCAAGCTGGACCGGTGCTATCGTCTGGTTAGAAAAAAATACGGTGAAGATTATGCCGATGCGCTGTTTTGGGAGAACGCCCGGACGGTTCTGTCGGAGGTTTAGGTGAAAGAAAATGGAAAGCGTAACCGTTGAAAAAAAGAATAGGACGGAGCGGACGGCTGTTGCGGCACCTCCCAAGGTAAGCCATTGGTACTTGTTTTGTAAGCGGTGTTTTGATTTTGTTGCCTCGCTGCTGGCATCTATCGTGCTGTTGCTGCCGATGGTGGTGATTGGATTGCTGGTGGTACTGAAGAACTTTGGCAGTCCGTTTTATGTGCAAAAGCGGGTTGGTAAGGGCGGAAAGCTTATCCGGGTCTACAAATTCCGCAGTATGAAGAAAAACGCCGATCATTTGGAGGAAATGCTCACGCCGGAGCAACTGGAGGAATACCACACGGAGTATAAGCTGGTGGATGATCCCCGTCTGCTGGGTTACAAGAAGGCCGGTGACGGTAGCCGGTGCTTTGGTGCTGTGATTCGCAAGACTTCGTTGGATGAACTGCCTCAAATCTTCTTCAACATTCTGGTTCGAGGTAATATGTCTGTGGTGGGTCCCAGACCCATCCTGCCCGATGAACTGGAGGAGAACTATACGCCCCAGGAGCAGGCACTTCTGCTGAGTGTCAAACCTGGCCTCACCGGTTACTGGCAGGCCTATGCCCGTAACGATGCTACATACGCCAGCGGTGAGCGGCAGGAAATGGAGCTGCATTATATTTACCATCGTTCCTTTAAGATGGACATTAAAATCATTCTGCAGACCGTGATATCGGTGCTGCGCAAGGCCGGTGCCCGATGATGCCGGAGAGTGGGAGAAAGACCATGCTGACACCTAATATCGATTTAAACGGAAAGACCATTCTGGTCACCGGTGCTGCCGGTTTTATTGGCGCTGAACTGGTTCAGGCGTTGCTGCGGACGCTGGAGGGCGTGACGGTGGTGGGCCTCGACAACATGAACGCCTACTATGATGTTTCCATCAAGGAGTACCGACTGGAGAAGATTCGCCAGCTGGCTGCGGAAAAGAGCGGCAGTCGGTGGATTTTCGTCCGGGGCAACATTGCGGATAAGACGCTGATTGAGAAAACCTTCACGACGTACGATTTCGATGTGGTAGTGAATCTGGCGGCGCAGGCCGGTGTCCGGTATTCCATTACCAATCCCGATGCCTACATTGAGGCCAATATCATCGGCTTCTATAATATATTGGAGGCTTGTCGGAACCATCCGGTGGCCCATCTTGTCTACGCTTCCAGCTCCAGTGTCTACGGTTCCAATAAAAAGGTACCCTATTCCACCGACGATAAAGTGGATAATCCTGTGAGTTTGTACGCTGCCACCAAAAAATCCAATGAGCTGCTGGCCCATGCCTATTCCAAGCTCTATGATATCCCCTCTACGGGCTTGCGGTTCTTTACGGTCTATGGCCCGGCTGGTCGGCCTGATATGGCCTACTTCGGCTTCACCAACAAGCTTAGAAATGGTGAAACCATTCAAATCTTCAACTATGGCAATTGCAAGCGTGACTTCACCTTTGTGGATGACATCGTGGAGGGTGTGAAACGGGTCATGACCACCGCACCGGAAAAGCAGACCGGTGAAGATGGCCTGCCGGTACCGCCCTACCGGGTGTACAACATCGGCAACAGCAGTCCGGAAAATCTATTGGATTTCGTGGATATTCTGCAACAGGAGCTGATTCGAGCTGGCGTACTGCCTCAGGATTACGACTTCGAGGCCCACAAGGTGCTGGTGCCCATGCAGCCCGGTGATGTGCCGGTGACCTATGCGGACACCTCCGCATTAGAACGGGATTTGGGCTTCCGTCCGGCTACTCCTCTCCGGGAGGGTCTGCGAAAATTCGCCCAGTGGTACAAAGAATTCTATCATTAAGGATGTGTCTGTTTTGAAAAGGTATACCATCGCTGTGGCCGGTACCGGCTATGTGGGATTGTCTGTAGCAACACTGCTGGCGCAGAACCATAAGGTCTACGCCGTAGACATTGTTCCCGAAAAGGTGGAGCTGATCAATCAGAAAAAATCTCCCATTAAGGATGATTATATCGAGCTGTATCTGGCTCAGCGTGAGCTGGACCTGACGGCGACGCTGGATGCCCAAATGGCCTACGAGCAGGCAGATTTTGTGGTCATCGCTGCACCGACCAACTATGACCCCAAGAAAAATTACTTCGATACTTCTGCGGTGGAGAGCGTGATTCGGCTGGTGATGGAATGCAATCCCAATGCCATCATGGTAATCAAATCCACCATTCCCGTGGGGTTCACCGCTGCCATCCGGGAGAAAACTGGCAGTAATAATATCCTGTTCAGTCCGGAATTTTTGCGGGAGTCCAAGGCGCTGTACGATAATCTGTACCCCAGCCGTATCATCGTGGGAACAGATTTGGAAGATGCCCGGCTGGTGAAGGCGGCGGAGGAATTTGCCGCACTGCTACAGCAGGGGGCCATCAAGGAGGATGTGGACACCCTGATTATGGGCTACACTGAGGCGGAGGCGGTGAAGCTGTTCGCCAATACTTACCTGGCCCTTCGGGTTTCTTTCTTCAACGAGCTGGACACCTACGCCGAGATGAAGGGTCTGGATACGAAGCAAATCATCGACGGCATTTGTTTGGATCCTCGTATCGGCACCCACTACAATAACCCCAGTTTCGGTTATGGCGGCTACTGTCTGCCCAAGGATACGAAGCAGTTGCTGGCCAACTATCAGGATGTGCCGGAGAATCTGATTGGTGCGATTGTGGAGAGCAACCGAACCCGGAAGGATTTTATTGCGGACCGGGTACTGGAAATCGCCGGGGGCTACGGCTCCAACGACGACTACGATGCGGCGCTGGAAAAGGATGTGGTGGTGGGCGTATACCGTCTGACCATGAAATCCAATTCCGACAATTTCCGTCAAAGCTCTATTCAGGGCGTGATGAAGCGGATTAAGGCTAAAGGCGCTACGGTAGTGGTTTACGAACCGACCCTGACTGACGGCGAGACCTTCTTCGGTAGTCGTGTGGTCAATGATTTGGATGAATTCAAGCGGATGTGCGATGCCATCATCGCCAACCGTTACGATGCCTGTCTGGACGATGTGTCGGACAAGGTCTATACAAGAGATATTTTCAGGAGAGATTGACGGTTCTCCTGAATGGGAGGAACTATGAAGATTTCAGTGGTCATGTCTGTCTACAATGCGGAAAAGTATCTGCGTGAGGCGGTAGACAGTATTCTCGGACAAACCTACGGTGATTTTGAGTGTATTCTGATTAACGATAAGTCTACCGATGGCTCTGGCGATATTCTCCGGGAGTACGCCCAAAAGGATGAGCGGATTGTCGTTTTGGAGAACGAGGAGAATATGGGTCTGACCAAGAGCCTGAATAAGGGCCTTGCGGTGGCACAGGGCGAGTATATTGCCCGAATGGACGCGGATGACATCAGCGTCCCCCATCGGTTTGCCAAACAGGTGCAGTTTCTGGACGAGAACCCGGACTACAGCTTCGTCAGCTCCATCGGACGTTACATCGATGAGGACGGCAATCCGGAGCAGCTCCGTTTGTTCCCTGAGACCAACGAGGAGATTTATGCCATGATGCCCAAGGTGGATGCGGTGATGCATCCGGGTGTCATGTTCCGCCGGGAGGACATTGCCAAAATCGGTAACTACTGCGAGGATTTCCGGGTGGTGCAGGACTATGACCTGTGGTTTAGGGGCATGGCTGCCGGCTATAAATTCTACAATTTTCAGGAGCCGCTGGTACTGTTCCGCCGCAACGACTCCTACAATAGCCGTAAGAGCAAGGCTTATCGGATGATTGATTACAAGGTCCGCAAAAAGGGCTATAAAATCAACAAAATTCCTCTGCACAAGCGTGTTTATCTGGTGGTGCCGCTGGCACTGGCCTATATTCCCCCGAAAATCATGGATAAGATGTTCTATGTGCTGAAAAAGTTCGATCCCCGTAATAAAGCCGCGAAGGAGAAGGAAAATGGGTAAGCTGGAACAAAAAATCAACAGCGTCCTGCAGAGCTTTCCCGGCGTAAAACGGGGCATCAAGCGAATCTACCAGATGGGGATGTACGCCATATCCCCCAAGCTGAAAAGTGAGGGGCCAATTCAGCGGCTGACCCCGGTGGATGAATATGAGTATTTTTTTGGCTACTATGATAAGTGCCCGTGGGATGCCAGCGGCCGGTATGTGCTGTGCAACCGAGTGCGTAACGCATGGAAAAAAGCGGACAACGATTGCGAGGCCCAGCTGGTGCTGATCGACACCCATGAGGGCAACGCCCTTCGGGTCATTGCTACCACCCACTGCTGGAACGTGCAGCAGGGTTGTATGCTTCAGTGGCTGGACGAGGCGCATGTGATTTACAACGACTTCCGTGATGACAGCTTCTGCTCCGTGGTGCTGGATGCATTTTCCGGAGAAGAGCGTGTGCTGCCAATGCCGGTGTACAGTGTGGCGGCGGATGGCAGCTTTGCCTTGACACTGGATTTTGCCCGACTGCACCGCCTTCGCCCCGGTTATGGTTACTGCAATCTTCCGGAGATGACTGCCGCCGAAAAATGTCCGGAGTCCACCTGCATCTGGCGGATGGACATCTCCACCGGTGCGGTCAAGCCGCTGTTTCGGTATACGGATTTGGCAGCACTGGCGCATCGTCCGGAGATGGATGGGGCGGAGCATAAGGTCAACCACCTGATGATTAGCCCCGACGGTGCCCGATTCATGGTGCTGCACCGCTGGCTGGTGGGCGGAAAAAAGTATACCCGTCTGGTTACCGGCGATTGCCGTGGCGGCGGTCTGTACTGCCTGCTGGATGATGATTTTGTGTCCCACTGCTGCTGGAAGGACAATCAACATATCCTGACTTTTGCTCAAAAGAAGGGGCAGGGCAGGGGCTATTTTCTTCTGACCGATGGTGAGACGGAATGCAGCCACCTGTGGCCCTCACTGGTGGGGGATGGTCATCCCACCTATGGCCCTGATGGTCGCGTGGTGACGGATTCCTACCCGGACCGGCGCAGAGTGGCCAATGTGTATATTTTAAAGGAAAGTGACCCGGAACCGACGGTGGCGGCTCGTGTGTTTGCCCCCTTCCGGTATGATAATGATGTCCGGTGCGATTTGCATCCCCGATGGAGCCGTGATGGCGGCAAGGTCTGTTTTGACAGCGTTTATGAGGGGAAGCGAGGCTTGTACACCGTGGACGTAAAGAGGGACTGACATGAACGAAAGACCTTTGATCACCATCGTGGTGCCGGTTTACAAGGTGCCTTACGATTTGCTCCACCGGAGCCTGAATAGTCTGTGTGCCCAGACCTGCGATGATTTCGAGGCCATCCTGATTGACGATGGCTCGCCGGACGACTGTGGTGTAATTTGTGATGAATACGCCAAAAAATACCCCTTTATGCGTGTCATTCATCAAAAAAATGGTGGTCTGAGTGTGGTGCGCAACAACGGTATCGACAACGCCCGGGGGGACTGGGTCTGTTTTCTGGACGGCGACGATTGGATTGAACCCAACACTGTGGCCTATGCCAAGCAGTACATTCAGGAATGCGGCGATGGTGATATCCTGATTTGGGATGAATATTACGACATCGGCGACACCATCAAGAAGAACTGCTTCTTTGGTGAAGAGGTGGATGGAACCCTTTGTTTCGAGGGAGCAGACCGGGAAAAATTGATTGAAAAAATCCTGCCCTCCAAGGTGGATAAGCCTCAGCCGTTGGCCATCGTGGACATCGGCACTGCCAATGCCCGTGCCTACCGCAGAGCGTTTTTGCAGGAGAAGAAGGTCTATAACCAGCCAGGTCTGAAGCGGACGCAGGACAATGTGTTTAATCTTTGGGCCTTCCATAAGGCGGAAAGGGTCTACTATCGCTGTCAGCGGCTGTATCATTATGCCTACAGCCCCGATGCCGCCACCCGGCGCTATACTCCGGATGTGGCGGATACCATGTATTTCCTCTATGAATGCATGGATGATTTCGTGCGCCAGACCCACGATACCCCGGAATACCGCCAGCGGCTGTATCTGCGGTTCATCCGCATTTTATCTCGCTGCTTTGAGCTGAACTATGCGAACCCGGATAATCCGGCAAAGAAAAAAGCCCGACTGGCCGCTGCCCGTGCGGACATGGAGCGTCCGCTGTTCCGGGAAACCATCGAAAATTGTGATGTGTCCGGTCAGGCGTTCCGAATTCGGTTGATTACCTTCCTGCTGCGGCACAAGCTGTATCGGGGGATGTTCCTGCTGGTTCGGATGAATGCCATCACTCGTAATTTAAGACTGAAACTGAGAAAAGGTTAAGGAGGCTATCGTATGCCCAAGCTGTCTGTCGTAGTCCCTATTTATAATGTAGAGAAGTACATCGGCGAGATGATTGAAAGCCTGCAGAACCAGACCCTCCGGGATTTGGAAATCATTCTGGTGGATGATGGAAGTCCTGACAAGAGCGGTGCTATCTGCGATGAATATGCCGCTAAGGATGAACGCATCAAGGTCATCCACAAGCCCAACGGCGGTGTGGGTGCCGCCCGAAATGACGGTCTGGATGTCGCCACCGGTGAGTGGATTGTATTCTGCGATTCCGATGACTGGGTGGAGCTGGATGCGTTTGAACGGCTCATTAAGGCTGGTGAGGAGGCCAATGCGGATGTGGTGTTTGGCGATGCCAATCTGGTCTATGGCACCCATGTCCAGAGAACTCAGTTCTATAAAAATGAATTCGTCACCAGTGACCGGGCGACCATTGACCGGCTGATTCAGGCGGATTTCAGCCGCAGCTACTGCATGGATCCTCCGGAAGGCGGCCCGGCCTTTGGCTACGGCGGCCCCTGGAACAAGCTGGTTCGCCGCCAGCTGATGGTGGATAACGATATTCGCTTTGATTTGCGGGTCAAGGGTATTTTTGACGATATCCTTTACACAGCCTATATTTTTGCCGCGGCGCAGACCATCGCCTATGTCCATGTGCCGGTGTATAACTACCGCCAGCTGGGCAGTTCCATCACCCATAGCTACAAGGCTAACCTGTTGGAAATCAACGAGGCGATTTTCCTCTGCTGGCAGGAGTTCATGGACAAGTATGGCAAGGACGGTCAGTTCCAGAAACCCTACTACGCCAGTGTGCTGCGCCGATTCAAGAGTACCCTTGGACTGTATTTCTTCAGCAAGAAAAACCAGAAGTCCTTCCGGGCACAGTGCAAGGAGCTGAAGGCACTGATGAAATCGGAGCCTTACTGCACTGCCCTGCGTGAAGTGGAAAAGAGCGGAATCCACAACAAGTATGACAAGCTGATTTGGCAGGCCACGAAGCTCAAATCTGCCTTTGTGGTCTATCTGGTGTACAGGCTGTCCATACTGATTAAGAAGGTCAAGGAAAAGAAAATGTAACGAAAGGGGAGATAATATGGGGCTGAAAGCTGCGATTAAGGGCCTGATTGGGCAGAAAAACCGCCAGCGCATCAAGGCGGTGAAGGCGTGGGTCAAGTATCGTAAGACCCGCAGCAATGCCGGACAGTTGGTCATGAAGGACCAGAGCTGGGAAGCGCCTGTTGTATATTCTCTTCCGGATAAGCACGTTTTCTTCGGTTACTATGACATTCAGCAAATCAGAGGCGACAAGTTGCTGATTACCGCTGTTCCTTGCAAAGCGGATACGAAAAAAGATTCTGCCCAGCTGTGCTGGGTGGATATGACCACCGGGGCGTACCATGAAATTGGTCAGACCCGGGCCTGGTGTTGGCAGCAGGGGGCACGGCTCCGTTGGCATCCGACGCTTGAGAACGCTGTTCTCTATAACGATGTGGAAGGGGAGCGGTATGTCTGTCGAATCGTTGACTTGGATAAGGGCCAGCTTCGTACCATTCCCCGGGCACTGTACGATATCACGCCCGATGGGCGCTATGGTTTGAGTCTGAACTATTCTCGGCTCCAGCGTTTGCGTCCCGGTTACGGCTACAATACTCTCCCTGATGCCACCATAGGAGAGAATTCACCGAAAAACGACGGTGTTTTCTTGGTTGATATGGAATCTGGCGAGGAAAAGCTGGTTATTTCCTACAATCAGCTGGTGCAAAGCGCGCCGGGAGCAGAGAATCAATTGAATTATGTCAACCATATTTCCATCGCCCCAGATGGCAACCGGTTTATGTTCTTCCATCTGTGGACACCGGCGGTGGGGGCCAGATGGCATGGCAGACTTTGCACTGCCCGGCTGGACGGCTCGGATTTGCGGTGCGTGGAGGATGCGTTTATTCCTTCCCACTATTGCTGGGATGGCAGCGATGGTCTGCTGATTACCAGCGTTGGCTTCGGCGGCGCTCCGTCGTACTACTACCTGTACGACCTGACCACCGGAACAAGACGAAAAATCGACCATTCCCGTCTGGTGCAGGATGGCCACCCCTCTTTCCTGAAGGATGGCCGCCGTTTCGTGACGGATACTTACCCTCTGTCCGGCTCCATGCAGCAGCTATTTCTGTCGGACAGGGAAGGCAGCGACGGACAGACCATCTGCTCGCTGTATGCGGACCCCCGTCTATATGATGAGAAGCGATGTGATTTGCATCCGAGGGTCACGCCGGATGACACAATCATTACCATCGATTCCACGTTCCGGGATCGAAAGCGAAGTGTTGTGCTGCTGAAGCGCAAGTAAGAGAGGTGAAACCCATTGAGGGGAAATTTTGAACAGGGGAAAATCCGGGTTCGGATCCCCTCGTTCCCACGGCTTCTGATTGGGGCGGTGGAGTATTTGTGGGCGGCAATGGTAATCCTGAACGGAAACTCCATCTACCATGCCAATTCTGTGCGTAATCTGTATTTGCTGGAGGCAGCGGTGGGACTGACCTGCCTGCTGGTACTGTTGAATCTGCTCTTTTATCGGGAACAGCCGTCAAAGACCAGCGTGCTGGGCGCAGTCATCATCATGGCCTACAGCGCAGTTTATTTCTGCGTGATGCAGGATGAGATGTCGGCGACCAACTTTGCTGAGCTGTTCATCGTGGGCGCGCCGGCGGCGTTCATGCTGTTTTCGGAGTTGTACCGCTGTGGCAGACTGTATCAGCTGATGCATCGGTTTGTGGACCTGCTGTGCCTACTTGCGGTGGTGTCGCTATTTTTCTGGATCCTGGGCGAGGTTTTTGAAATCATACGGCCCAATGGCTATGTTTATGTCAGTTGGGGCAATTTCGGCTTGGTGGAAGGCTATTATGGCCTCCATTACGCCTTCCAGCTGGACACCACCTTCTTCCCGGATGCTTACATTTTCCGAAACAGCAGCATTTTTTCCGAGGCACCGATGTTCAATTTGTGGCTGAATATTGCGATGGCGATTGAGTTATTTTTGAATTACAAAACCTCTAAGCTGCGAATCGCCATTCTGACGGTGACGATTTTCACCACCATGTCCGTCACAGGTATTCTATTTCTGGTGCTATGTGTGCTACTGACGGCACTGTCGAAGGTTCGGCATATGAACAAAATGCAGACCTGTCTGCTGATTCTGGTGGGACTGGTAATCATCCCTGTGCTGGGGGCGATAGTGATTAGGAGTATGTCGCTGAAGGTGGACACCCGGTCCTATCAGATGCGACTGCAGGACTATGCGGATGGTGTGCGGCTGTGGTATCAGTATCCGCTGTTTGGAGCGGGCTTTGCCAATCTGCGAGCCTTGAACGCTTCGGCCTACGAGATTATCGGCTTCAGTAATTCCATCACGGCGGTGCTTGCCACCGGTGGCACATGGATGGCGTTGATGTACTACATTTCCCATATTGCAATCATGTTCCCCCGGACCACCGGCAGCAAAAAGCTGGCTTGTTTCGGTGTATGCATGATGTTCCTGTTCATCACCACCATTTTCTTTGCTCGCTTTATTGGCGTACTGTTGGTGGTGCTGGGATATGTGCTACTGTCAGGGGAAAAGAAACTGGAAAATCTGCCGGAATGGTCCGGACGGATGGACTGATGAATGTAAAATTATGATGAAAAGAGGTGACAGAGTGAAAGATAAATATAGGCTGCGCGATGGGAAAATTCGCATCCAAACCGAAAACGTTGCCGATGCGGCAAGAAAGTTTCTGGAGTATTTATGGGTGCTCTCTGTCATCCTGAACGGAAACTCCGTGATGCATGCCTCTGCAACTCAGGATTTTCACCTTCTTGAAATTTGCGTGGGACTGAGCTTTGTGCTTCTGATTGTGGAATTTGTGTTCTACAAAATTCACCCCACCAGACAGAACGTGATGCTAATGCTATTTATCCTGCTGTATTGCACTGCCTACCTCAGTGTGATGCAGACGGTGATGAATGCCGGTGTCTATATCAAACTGTTTTTGCTGGCTGCACCGGTGATGTTCCTTTTGTTTGCGGAGCTACATCGCAAGGGAAAACTGATGGATTTGATGCTTCGGTTTGTGAATGTGATGTGCATTCTGGCGGTGATTTCGCTGGTACTGTGGTATCTGGGCGTAATTGTGCGGGTCATCCCCCCGAATACGTTCATCCAGATTAACTGGGGTGCGTTTAGCTATATACCGGGCTTTTTCGGCATCCACTATGCAATCCAGCTGGACACCACATTTTTTCCGGAACTGTTTATTTACCGCAACAGCGGCATTTTTGCGGAAGCGCCTATGTACAGCATGTGGCTGTGCATTGCCCTAGCCTTGGAGCTGTTTTTACGGGAGAAGCCCTCTCGTTGGCGTGTGGTGATTCTTGCGGTGACGATTCTGACTGCGATGTCCGTCACAGGTATTTTGTTCATGGCCATGTGTGCGGTAATGAGTCTGATGCTTAACTACCGGAAAATCAGCCGTTTTAAGAAGGGACTCCTGTTGTTGGGGGCCATGATTGCGGTACCGGTTGTGGCCTCGCTGCTAATTAAGAGTCTGAGTCTGAAGTCCGATACCCAGTCCTTCGATATGCGGCTTTCGGATTACGTCGGCGGTGTGCGGCTGTGGATGGATTATCCGATATTTGGCGCAGGCTTCGGCAACCTGAAGGCTCTGCTGCCCTATGTGTATTCGCCTCAGGGAGCCATCGGCTTCAGTAATTCCATCATGGCGGTGCTCAGTACCGGCGGTGCATGGATGGCGGTGTTTTACTATTTGCCTCATGTGGGGCTGCTGATTCCGAAAGCTTGCGGCAGTAAAAAGATGGCTTGCTTTGGAATCTGCATGATGTTTTTATTCTGCACAACGATATTCTTCGCCCGTGTGATTGGCGTTTTGCTTGTTGTGTTTGGCCTTGCGGTCATAACCGGCTGCCGACAGACAGAGAGTGACCACGACAGATAAATGGAGGAAATGTAATGCCAAGCATCAGTATCATCGTACCGTGCTATAATGTAGATAAATATTTGGAAAAGTGTCTGGATTCTCTGATTGGGCAGACGTTGCAGGACATCGAGATTATCCCCGTGGACGATGGCAGTCCTGATACCAGTGGTGCTATCTGCGACCGCTATGCGGCGCTGGACGGTCGAGTGAAGCCGATTCATAAGAAAAACGGCGGAGTATCCGCAGCCCGAAATGATGGTCTGGCTGCCGCCACCGGTGAGTATGTGTTCTTTTGCGACGGTGACGATTGGATGCCGGCGGATGCCTGTGAGTTGCTGTGGAATGAGGCCCAGAAGACGGATGCGGATGTGATTCTCGGTGATATCTGGCGGTCTTGGGAGGACCGGGACGAGTATATGCGTCTGTTTGCGGATTCCTTCGTCAGTGAAGACCGGTCTTTCATCTGTGAGCTGATTCGCACCAATTTCTACTATACCTATTGCCCCAGTGTTCCCAGAGTCGATCGGGCAGATGGCTGTTATGGTGGTCCTTGGAACAAAATCGTACGGCGTAAAATGCTGATGGATAATCAGATTTGTTTTGACTTGCGAGTCAAGGGCATTTATGACGATGTGATTTACAGCGGCTATGTGCTGGCAGAGGCTAAGCGTGTGGCCTACATCGGCAAACCGGTGTACAACTACCGTCAGGTAGGGACTTCCATGACCCATGTCTTCAAGAAGAATATTCTGGATATCAATCAGGCGATATTTGCCAGCTGGGAAGAGTTTTTGGAACGCTATGATTCAGAAAACACCTGGCGACCGGCGTACTATGCCAACGTGCTGCGCCGACTGGATCATGCGGTGCAGGTGTATTTCCTGACCGAAGCGAATACGGCTCCGGTAAAGGACAAGAAACGGGAACTGGCGGCACTGCTACGATCGGAGCCATATCACAGTGCGGCTCGTGGAGCAGAAAGAGCAAAGCTTAATCGCCGCCATAAGGTGCTGGCACGGTTGGCTGGCTGGGGAAGTGCTTCTGGCATTTGGGCCGCCTACTCGTTCAATAACTGGAGAAAAAAGTAAAAAGCCGATGCTTCGGCTGATGAGGTCAAGTCGTCATGTCTGAGAAAAAATCTCTGAAATTAAATGTGGTGATGAATGCGATACTGAATATGTCGGCATTCATCTTCCCACTGATTACCTTTCCCTATGTGTCACGGGTGTTGCTGCCGGAGGGTACTGGCAAGGTGTCCTTTGCTACCTCGCTGATTGCCTATTTTGTGATGATTGCCCAGTTGGGCATCCCTACCTACGGTGTGCGGGCCTGTGCCAAAGTCCGGGATGATCGGCATTTGCTCAGCAAGACCACCCACGAGCTGCTGATCATCAACGTGGCGATGATGTTTGTGTCTTATGCGGCACTGGCAGTGGCACTGATTTTTGTGCCTCGGCTCCGGGAGGAGCGGTTGCTGTATCTGGTGTGCAGCTTAACGATTTTCTTCACCACGATTGGTATGGAGTGGCTGTACAAGGCGCTGGAGCATTATACCTATATTACCGTCCGCTCTATCATTTTTAAACTGATTTCGGTGCTGACCATGTTTGCATTGGTCCATGCGAAAGAGGACTATATTATCTATGGAGGCATTACCATCATGGCGTCCTCTGCCTCCAGCGTGATGAACTTCATCCACGCACGGAAGTATATCGATATGCGTCCGTTGGGGAACTATGAGTTCAAGCCCCATTTGAAAGCAGTGGGTATTTTCTTTGCCATGAGCTGTGCGTCCCAAATCTATACCCATCTGGACACGGTAATGCTTGGATTTTTGACGGACGATGTTATGGTGGGCTACTACAATGCGGCGGTGCGGATTAAGCAGATCATGGTCAGCGTGGTCACCTCTCTGGGTATGGTGCTGCTGCCCCGTGCCTCCTACTATATTAAAAATAAGCAGATGGATCAGTTCCAGACCATCAGCCGCAAATCTTTGGGATTCACACTGCTGGTGGCGACGCCGCTGATGCTGTATTTTATCCTTTACGCCCGGGACGGAATATATTTCCTGTCCGGCGATGCCTATGAGGGTGCGGTGCTGCCCATGCAGTTCATCATGCCCACATTGTTGTTCATTGGTCTGTCTACCGTTACTGGCATTCAGATTCTGGTCCCCATGGGACGGGAAAAAATCGTGCTGTATTCCATCATCTGCGGTGCGGTGGTGGATTTGGCCATGAACGCACTGTTGATTCCGTCCTTTGGTGCAACCGGTGCGGCGATTGCCGGTTCGGTTGCGGAGCTGGCGGTGACGGTGTTCCAGTTTATCGTCCTGTGGAAGGAACTGAAGCCGGCACTGAAAAAGCTGCAGTATTGGAAAATGGTGCTGGGCCTTGGGGCCGGTGTACTGGCCTCCTTCTGGGTCATGAGTCTGCCGCTGGGTCAAATTCTGTCGCTGACGTCCACCTCTCTGGCCAGTTTCCTGTCGTTAGCCTTGTCCGCCTGCCTGTTCTTCGGAGCCTACGGCTTAGTGTTGTTGGTGCTGAAGGAGGAACTGCTGACGGAATTGCTGGGCCAGATGCTGAAAAAAATCATCAAAAGGCGGTAAGCCTATGCGGCATCAGCTAACGGGTGAAGAATCTAGACGCTACAACGCATTGAAGGTCCTGATGTGTGTTTTTTGTGTTGCTCATTCATTCGTACAGTGACAATTTTCTGGGAAGCACGACCGGGATGACGGACATGCTGAATCAGGGGACCTTTGTGCTGAGTCGAATTGTGTGCGACTGCGCAGTGCCGGTGTTTATGGTGATGTCCTCCGTGCTGCTCTACGCAAAGCCCTTTCGCTGGTGGGAGAACATCAAAAAAGAAGACCCGAACCTTGCTGATTCTCTATATAATTTTCAATTCATTGTGGATTATCGTGATGTTTTGTGGGCGGTTTCTGGGACGCAAGCTGGGAATTGCGGCGCTGGGCCTTTTGTGGTATGTTCGAGACTTATTCATTCTGAATTTGCTGGCGGTAATAATCAAGAAAATTGTAGATTTCATGCCAATCCCCATGCTGATTCTTACGATGACGGTATGGCTTGCAAAGATTCCGATTCCCGGCATCGGTAGTTTTCCCCCTGTTTCTTCATTTGGGGCTACTATCTGGTGAAGTACGACATCCACCTGTCCGATTTGGACAGAAAGCTGAAGCCCTGCCTCCTTCTGGTTGTGTTTGCGGCACTGCTGGTGGCGAATGTCTATGCGATGAAGGAGATAGGTCTGATTGACCGATTGTTCATACTCTGTTCGGTGTTGTTTTATTTTCGTTTTTCTGAAGCGCTTGTTTTGTTGCGCAAAGAAGTGGAGTTGGTTGCGCCTGCAGGCTTTTTCATCTACCTGACCCGTCAGTTTGTCTATGCCGTGCTGAAGGTTATTTCCGGAAAGTCGATTCAGATTTATTTGTGTGCATATCTGATTCAGCCGGTCATTGCCCTGGCAGTGCTTCTGGCGGTGTACTATTTTATGAAAAAGTTCCTGCCGCATCCCCTGGCGTGGATTCTTGGCGGCCGGGTTGCGGATAAACCCAAGAGCCTGAAGCCGGTAAGCGGCATTAGGTAAAAATGTAAGGAAGGAGAATCGTATGACCAAAATAGCAGTCAGACAGCGCATCGAATGGATTGACCTTGCCAAGGGCGTGACCATGCTGCTGGTGATTCTGGGCCATTCGGTGTTCGGTAATCTCCGGGGTGCGATTTTCTCCTTCCATATGCCTCTGTTTTTCATCCTCAGTTGCATGACCTATCGGCTTTCGACGGATGGCGCACAGCTGTGGAAAAAAACCCAAAAGGCATTCACCCATCTGGTGATTCCCGCACTGATTTTGTTTGTGCTGGACCTGTGTGCCCGAATTGCAATTGAGGTGGCAAACGGAACCTTCCGGGGCGGATGGGAATTTTGGCAGACCAAGCTGCTGACCCTGTTTTTTGCAAGTGGGTCGGCGGTGAACGCCCATTTTCCAATCACCCATATTCCCATTGAGCGGATGGGCATCCCGTGGTTTCTAATCGTTTTGTTCATGGGGCGCACACTGCTGGATTTGCTTCATTTGAAGCTGGGCCGGTGGTATGGACCGGTCTGCATGGGGCTGAGTGTAGCCGGTGTGGTGATTGGGCAGTATTGCTGGCTTCCGCTTTCTTTTGATGTGATGCTGGTGTCGCTGCTGTTTCTCTTGATTGGTTGCTGGCTTCGGCAGTACGATTTTGAGAAACGGTCGCTGCTGCGCTTTGTAATCGCTTTGGCACTCTGGTTTGGCACGATGAAGCTGCTGGAGCTGGGGGCGCAAGAAGGGGACGTTCGCAATTATCTGGAACTGTCTGCCAGAAAGTATCCCCTGTACCCTTTGTGTATCCTGACAGCGGTGTCCGGCACCATGATGGTAGCCTACATTAGTACCATTCTAGTTCGGCTGCCTGCGTGGATGAAAGGGGCGCTGATGTTTATCGGCGAGCATTCTCTGATGATGCTGTGCGTCCATACGCTGGATTATCTCTGGGAGAGGATTTACCTATCTTCCAGTGGAAATCCGCTGATTCGGGCTGCTGTCCGCATTGCAGTAGACCTTGCAATCTTTGTAATTGTGGTATACATTAAAAAAATGATAGGGAAATGGAGATGTAAAAAATGAAGTATGATTATCTGGTAGTCGGTGCCGGTCTGTATGGAGCGGTGTTTGCCTGCGAGGCGAAGAAGGCTGGAAAGTCCGTGCTGGTCATCGACAAGCGTCCCAACATTGCTGGCAATGTCTATACTGAAGAGGTGGAGGGAATCAACGTCCATATCTATGGCGCCCACATCTTCCACACCAACAACAAAAAGGTCTGGGATTATATCTCGCAGTATGCTGAGTTCAACCGGTTTACCAACTCTCCCGTAGCAAACTATAAGGGTGAGCTGTACAGCCTGCCCTTCAATATGTATACCTTCAATAAGATGTGGGGCGTGGTGACACCGGAGGAGGCAGCTGCCAAGATTGAGGAGCAGAAGCAGGAGGCCGGCATCACGGAACCGAAGAATCTGGAGGAGCAGGCCATCAGTCTGGTAGGCCGTGACATTTTTGAGAAGCTGGTCAAGGGCTATACCGAAAAGCAGTGGGGCCGTGACTGCAAGGATCTCCCGGCGTTCATCATCAAGCGTCTGCCGGTGCGGCTGACCTTTGATAATAACTATTTCAATGCCCTTTATCAGGGCATCCCCATGGGCGGCTACACCAAAATGGTGGCCAACCTGCTTGATGGCATCGAAGTTCGGCTGAATGTGGATTATCTTCAGAACAAGGCGGAACTGGATGCCCTTGCGGATAAGGTGGTCTATACTGGCCCCATCGACGCGTATTTTGATTATCAGTTGGGTACGCTGGAGTACCGTAGTGTACGTTTCGAGACGGAGGTGCTGGACAAGCCCAACTTCCAGGGCAATGCCGCAGTGAACTACACCGACCGGGAAACACCCTGGACCCGCATCATCGAGCATAAGTGGTTCGAGTTCGGCACCCAGCCCAAAACGGTCATCAGCCGGGAGTATTCCTCCGAGTGGAAGCCCGGTGACGAGCCGTACTATCCCGTCAACGACGAGCGCAACGGCGCACTGTATCAGCAGTACAAGGCGCTGGCGGACAAGGAGAAGAAAATCATCTTCGGCGGCCGTCTGGGAGAGTATAAGTATTACGATATGGACGCAGTCATCGCTTCCGCACTGGATATGTGCGAGAAGGAACTAACATAAGGAGGAACGATCATGAAAACTGCACTGGTCATTATGGCGGCGGGCATTGGTTCCCGATTTGGCGGCGGCATCAAACAGCTGGAGCCTGTAGGCCCCAACGGCGAGATTATCATGGATTATTCCATCCACGATGCCATCGAAGCCGGCTTCAACAAAATCGTGTTCATCATCCGCAGAGATATCGAGGCGGATTTTCGTGAGGTCATCGGCGACCGCATTGAGGCGGTCTGCGCAGCCCGGGGGGTGGAGGTGGCCTATGCCTTCCAGAGTCTGGATGCCATCCCGACCGGCAATGCGGTGCCGGAGGGGCGTACCAAGCCCTGGGGCACCGGCCAGGCGGTTCTCACCGTCAAGGATATCGTCAAGGAACCGTTTGCGGTCATCAATGCGGATGACTACTACGGCAAGGAGGCCTTCGTCAAGCTGCACGACTTCCTGCAGCAGCCGGGGGAGGGGAATGCCTACTGCATGGCGGGCTTCATTCTGAAAAACACCCTCTCTGAAAATGGCGGTGTCACCCGTGGTGTGTGCAAGGTGGACGGCGATGGTTATCTGACCGACGTGGTGGAGACCTCCAACATTGTCAAGACCGCCGATGGTGCGGCGGTGGACGGAATGCCTGTGGATGCGGAATCCTATGTGTCCATGAATATGTGGGGCCTGCGCCCGGAGTTTATGGAGATTTTGGAGCAGGGTTTTGAGGAGTTCTTCCGTACTACCGCCAAGGAGAACCCCCTGAAGGCAGAGTATCTGCTGCCAATTTACATCGGTCAGCTGCTGCGTGAGGGCAGGGTCAGCGTTCGCGTGCTGGAGACCAGAGATAAGTGGTTTGGCGTTACTTACCGTGAGGACAAGCCTGCGGTGGTGGAGAGCTTCCGTAAGCTGATTGATGAGGGTGTTTATTCCGTACCGCTGTTCGGCTAAAAACATGGAATCTTTTGGGTTTTTTATCCGAAGGTGCTGAAAAACTATTGCAACCAACGACATTATGTGCTAGAATGTCAATTGTCGGATTTCTGGCCAGTGGGCGGAAAAGGAGAAAATATGGAAAAGAAGAATGATGTCGAATTTGATTTGATAGAATTACTGCTGTACATGAAGAAACGCATCTGGATTGTTGCGCTGACCGTCTTCATTTTTGCGGCAGGTGGCTATCTGGCCAGCAAGATGATGATGACCCCCGAGTATACCGCTACGGCTCAGGTCCTGATTGTTTACGACGTGCACAGCGATGAAGGCAACATGACGCAGGAGGAATACACCAACAACCTGATGGCATCGCAGATTCGCAGAGACTGTGAGGTATTGCTCAAGAGCCGTACCGTATCAGCCCCTGTCATCGAGAATCTGGGACTGAACATGAGTCCTGGCGGTTTGGGCAGCAGCGTGAACGTTGAGCCGGTGGAAAACACCCACGTTCTGAACCTGAGCTTCGTGGATACCAATCCGGAGCGTGCGGCTCGGATTCTGAATGAGTTTTGTGATGTCGGTCGCAGCAAGGTTCATGAGATGCTTGGAGAAGATGTACTTCGTGTGGTAGATTATGCCGAGGTTCCCGGCGCACCCTCCTCGCCCAGCGCCAGTCGAAATGCCACGGTGGCTGCCATTTTGGGCCTTGTGGCTGCGGTAAGCATTATGATAATCATTTTCCTGATGGATGACTCTATCCGCACCGAGTACGATATGGAGCACTATCTGGGCCTGAGTACGCTGGCTGAGATTCCTGTGTCCGACGAGTTGAATCTGTCCCGGAAGGGCAACGAGATTTCGTATATCCGGGGAAAAATACGGAAAAATGGTCGATGAGGGGTGGCTAAAATGGAGAAAATTGCAGTTGCACGATACATCCCTAAGGATTTTAGAACCAGCGAGGCCATCAAGGCGCTTCGTACCAATTTGATGTTTTGTGGACCCAACATCAAGGCCATCGGCATGACCAGCTACGGTGCCGCCGAGGGTAAGTCCACCATCTGCTTCCAGACAGCCATGGCCTTTGCCCAGAATGGCAAGCGTGTGCTGCTGGTGGATGCGGATTTGCGCCGGAGTGTGTTGCCGGCCCGTCTGCGTCTGAAGGCGAAGATGGAAGGCTTGAGCCATTACCTGTGTGGACAGGCCAACGCCAGTGAGTTGATTCGGGAGACAGATCTTCCTGGATTATATATTATGTTTGCAGGCGCACGAGTTCCTAATTCTGCGGAATTGTTGGGTACCGATAATTTTGCTAAGCTGATTCCTGCACTGAAGGATACCTTTGATTACGTCATCGTGGATACGGCTCCTCTGGGGCAGGTCATCGACTGTGCGGTTATGGCCCCGGTGTTGGATGGTGTCGTGATGGTGGTGGATGCTACCCGTAACAGCTATAAGCTGGAGCGTCGGATTAAGGCACAAATCGAGAAGTCCGGCGGCAAGGTACTGGGTGCGGTGTTGAATCAGGTAGATTTGGCAGAGCGTCGTGGTTACTACGGCAAGTACTACTATAATTATTACGCAGCAGACGATAAGTCGGAAAAATAATTTTAACGGCGCATGGGGTGACCCCATGCGCCGTTGTAATATGTCAAAATCATGTCGTGTTAAATTATCGTTTAGTGCACCATTGGCGGCACAGCCGCTCTTGGTCCCTCAAAACGAGGGGGCCAAGGCACCTGCGGCGCATAGTTTGCAAAACGATAATTTGCCTTACCGCTGTGTGTAGGTGACACACTGCAAATCAGGTTTCGTCATTCTAAGCGATGGTATTGACATGACTGTCTCTTGTTTTCTGGTACAAAACCCTAAATGCGACTAATCCAAAATATCATCATACTTTGTTGAAGGTCCCCACTCCACTCGCTTGCCACAGTAGGTACAATACCCGGCGTTAGGACGATGAGGACGAGGAAAAAGGCCGAATTTTTTACAGTGCGGACAATATGTGTCAAATGCGACGCAACATCCGGCGATAGTCATGGTGCAAAGGCCAATTATCCAGTATATAACCTGCGAGGAAACTTGTGCGGCTATCAGGATTAGGACAGGAATCAAAGGGTAGAAAAAAAGCGTGAGGATATATAATGTTCGATTTTTCATGTCACACCTCTTACATTGAGTAAAGAAAACACCCACATGGGTACCAGCGAATTAGCCTAAATAAGCGTTATAAGCATCGGTAAATTGAGCGTTATAACTCTCGAAATATTCCTGTGTGGGACCGTATTGTACATTGCGACTATCTTCATCTATATCGCAGGGGTTGTTTAATGATTCAATGTAGAAACCGTTGAAACCTATTGTACGGTAAGAGTTGGTTAACCAAACGCTGCTATCACTTCGTTTAACGTACCTTGTCCATCGACCTCCCACAGTATGCGTTCCTACTTCTGTACCGGATGGCACATAAAGTCCGTGAAGGGTTACAAAAATTGAAAGCGCAGCCGAAATATATACAGGAACAAAGAAACCGATAATTATTGCAGAGACCGACATGACACTATTTGTAACCCACTGTTGGCGCTCAGAGACAATAAAGGATAAATCTTCATACAGGTGAAAATTTATTCCAGAAATATTTTTTGAAGCGAGCAATCTTCCAGTATATTCTGATGTTCCAAATTCTTCTTCAAGCAGCGTATGATATTCGCTCACAATGGAGCTAGAAGCAAGAGGAAGGATATCGTTTTCAGATATATTTGACTCCAATGAAGATGAAATACTAATGGCTTTCCATTGATCCGATTTAGTAAGACAATCGGAAATAACTTTGCTCCAGAATGTGGGGCTGTTAAAGTTTACTCCGTCTACATTAATTGAAAAATAGTAGTCCATGACGTAGTCGGATTTATTATGCATGAAGATAGAGAAACAACCAGAACCAGAAGTGCGGTTGATAACGGCACAATAACGATATGAATTATCGATATAATAGCAAGCGGACAATTCATCTAGAACATATATTTCACCAATGGGAATGTTATTTACTTCGGTTCCACTTGCATATGCAAATTGAGTGGTACCGTTTGTAAATATGGAGAAGCATAATTATAAGGCGATAATTCGTAAAATCTTCATAGTAGGCTCCTTTTCAATAATGTTATAGCTAAGTACATAACGAACGATTAAATCACTGGAATCACCCCTTGGAAAGTAGGTTATACAACAAGTATAATACATTTTTTCCCAAAGTCAATAGAAAAAGAACAAATGTGCATCTGTGAAAAACGCTAAAATTTTTATTGAAAATTTGTTGACTTTTTCGGAAAAATGAGTATAATACTGTTTTGTATGGATACTAAAAAAGATCTTAAAATCCCGGAGTGTGGGGATTTGGCGAAAACCGGTGAATTTCGGTTCGTTGTAGGAGCCAAGCAGCTCCGCAAAGCCCTCCAGTCCGGCCGGGCAAGGTATGTGTATCTAGCACAGGATGCCGACCCTGCCATCACCGTCCCTCTTGAGGAACGGTGCCTGAAAGATCAGGTTCCCCATGCCTGGATTGCCACTATGCGTGAACTGGGCAGCGCCTGCGGCATTGAGGTGGGCGCAGCGGCAGCCGCCGCAGTCGATTGATCCTATCGGGGCGACCCGTTGGATAGATACCCGCCGAAAGGCGAGAATTGAAGAAAGGAGAAATGAAATGCCTACTTTTAACCAGCTCGTTAAGAACGGCCGTAAGCAGGTCACCTACAAGTCCACCGCTCCTGCTCTGCAGAGAGGTCTGAACACTCTGGAGAACAAGGCGACTACTCTGCCTTCCCCCCAGAAGCGTGGCGTCTGCACCGCCGTCCGTACCACCACCCCCAAGAAGCCGAACTCCGCTCTGCGTAAGATTGCCCGTGTGCGTCTGACCAATGGTATGGAAGTTTCCGCTTATATCCCCGGTGTTGGTCACAACCTGCAGGAGCACTCCGTGGTTCTGATCCGCGGCGGTCGTGTCAAGGACCTGCCCGGTGTTCGTTACCACATCATCCGCGGCACTCTGGATACCCAGGGCGTGCAGAACCGGATGCAGTCCCGCTCCAAGTACGGTGCAAAGCGTCCCAAGGCCGGCAAGAAGAAGTAATCCCTCGCCGTCCAACAAAACTTGACTTTATTCCAAGCCTTTCGCAAGGCTAAGCCTTGCCATGTGGTTTTTTATATATAGTAAAAACCTCTGGCCAGGCACAACGAAAGTTACACTTTCGAGTACCGATGAAATCATTATATTATGAAGGAGGGAAGCAAAGTGCCCAGAAGAGGTAATGTTCCCAAGAGAGAGGTCCTTCCGGATCCTCAGTATAACTCCGTTCTGGTTACCAAGCTCGTAAACAGCGTCATGCTGGA
>JAZQIN010000090.1:0-21381 GCA_045541155.1 Faecousia sp. | reverse complement strand
CTTCTTGGACAACATCGTTACACCACTTGCAAACCGGACAATCTTCAAAAGGTTCAGTAAAATTATAGCTTTTACATACTGGACACAAATGTGGAAAGACAACTTTTCCGTCAACAATCACCCTACTCACTCCTTTGGCTTATATCTTTCAATCTATAATTTCCAATAATCTTCTGGTGTCGTTTCATCTGGGACAAAGAATGTAGAGATTGTTCCCTTGTCACTTAACAAACCAAATAAACCAGTTTCCTTCTCAAACTTGAATAGCCAACCGTCTCTACTAATAAAGCCGTCCATTTTATCACCATCTATATCCTTCTTCAAGAAATCAGTAGCCATTTTTTCATAGGCTGTCCACGCAGCTTCATCTACTTCTTCTACACCCAATAATTCTTTAACGTGTCGAATATGGCTTGCTTTTTTCTTATCGTAAACGTGTAATTCACCTTGCTATTGAAGTTCTTTAACCTTGTCCTAAGCCCTCTGCTAAGATTCATCCAACTAAATACTAGCATTATTTCCCTGTAAAGTCAAATCGTTATTCTATGGGGCTGGCTGTGGAGCTGGAGTAGGCGTTGATTTCGGATTATCAACCTTTTTCTCAGGCGGCTCTTTAATCTCTACTTGCGGCTCTGGCTCTGCATCCTCCACTACTGGAATAATACAACATCGGCACCGTGGATGGGCAGGGACTGGCATCTTTTCATAGATACCAAAACGCTTTAGGTGGAGCTTTCCGCACACATCACAGCGTCTTTCGTCCTCATCCGCCCAAACTTCAACCTCTGAGATACCATAATCTAAATAACGCTGCCTTGCCGCCTGTGTCTGGATATGTGTCATTTCAGTTCTAACGATACTGTCAGCCCTGGTATATCCAACATTGAAATCGGCCTGGAGCTTTTTTCTAAGCTCTGTAGGCTTCTTTCCAGTGATAAGGCAATCTATCAAATCATCGTTTAGGGACTACTGGAGCTTATCCGTATTTCCCCAAACTCTCTAGCTCCAGCTCTTGCCGTCCGCACACCAAACTTGATTTATCATCTGTTGAGCGGCTTGCATATCCATCTATCCAAAATGAGTATCATCTTTTAAGGCCATAGATTCATAGATATTACGCCATTCATCCATAAACTTTTTACTCAGAAGGGCAGCTTGCTTATCTCCTAATTTCTAAAGCTCATTCTTTAGTTGTCCTTGCATCTTCCAATAGCTATCAAGCTTGTATAAGTCCGCTGGAGTAGGCTCCCTTCCATCCTCTATACTTAAAAGAACTTTATTATAAGTTTGCTCAAATTGTCCAATGATTCTTTCCATTGAGCTTCTATAATATTTCTTTAACTGTTCCTCAGTTTCCTTTATCGTCTTAGCTGTTAATTTGGCTTGCGTTTTCGCCTGTCGCTCTTCCCAATAGCCCATTAAGCTTCCTCTTCTTCCTCAGTTTCTGCGGCTGGAGCTTCAAAACCATATAGCTCCATGTTTGCGGCTTTCTGTTCGTTAACCGCTTCCAGTTCCGCATTTACATCAGTAATAAAAGGCAACTGAGAAAGTAAAGTAGCATCGGAAACGCTACCCTTTAGGGAGTTTATCAAATTGATAGTGGCTGTTAAATCCTCTGGGATATTACGCTTAAATTCGATTTCAATATCTCTAAATACCTCTTCGCCCAATTTCAAAGAAGCAATACCGCAAATAATCTCTACTCTACGCTATAGAGCTTTCTCCATATTGGCTACGATTTTAGCGGCTCTGGTTTCCATTCCAGTTAAGCGGTATCTAATCGCAATTCCAGAAGAAACGCCACCTACAAAAGATTCACTAGAGAAATCAGGACATTGGGCGATACGATAGATACTATCGTGGATACGCTTCAAGATATTTTCTACTTGTGCGTCATTTGCGTTCTTCGTTAACCATTGTGCAGCAGCTCCTTCAGGAAGGACTAAAACACGGTTTTCCTTCATAGCTGCGATATCATCTGCATCGGCATCCACACCGATAAGAGTTAAGTAAGCATCACAGAACGCACTATAATCATCGATTTCCGCAGATACCAACTCATTAGCAGAATCCTATAAACTCATGATACAATCAAACACGCTCTTTTCATCTGGTAGATAGAAGATGTTAGCCGGACACTGTGAAAAATAGTGTGGCTCTTCCATGATAAAGGTTAGATTTCCACTCATACCGCTCATGGAATAGTGTTTAATGTCAGAATCGCTATAAACATCAACGTTATATGTATCGCTTTCATCCCAATCATTCGCCTTATACATCCGCACAAAATACATCAAATCACCAGTTAAGCTATCATCATATACGCCGAAGCATTGAGTAGGGTTGATTAGTCTAAATCTAACCTAGCTATTGGAATCCAAATACATCAGCTCCGCCGCTACACCATAAGTAAGAGCATCAAGTAAAAAGTCTGCGTCCTCCGCCTGATAATCATTGTATCGAAGGATATTCATAACCTCTTCAATATCATTATTGCTTCTGTATGAGATATATCCAGGAGTAGCAAGGTATCCACAGTATGAATCAACTATATTTTTCGTGTAATTTATAACAGTTTTATTACAAGGCTTACTATCATCAGAATAACTTTTATTTAGAATTGCCTGTAATCCGTCATAGTAATTTTTATATTTCTATAACTTAGGCTCAACATTCAATCTAAAGCGGTTAATCATTTTATAAAGTAATGTAGTATTTAATTCGGTTTCTCTGTTTAAGTAAAACAATCAATCCACCCCCAATAGCTTAGCAATCTTCTCAAAAAGCTTTTCAAGCTTTTCCAATCTATCCTCTATGGTATCTTTAACCTCTTCTGGGATATAGTTGGCAATCTCCTAAATTTCCGCTTCTGTCATTTCACGAAATTCACCATTTTCATATATTTTCATTATGCTTTAACCCCCCATAATTCAAATACTGTTCCAATAGGCATAGCATTGCTTCCACTACCAAATATTCTAATTCTATCATATGGTGCAGCGTCCGCATAGCGTGATTGACGGGATAGTGCCGCCGCACTCTCTATAGTGTCTGTTAAGTTTTGCGGTGTAGTATGTTCTATGTAAGATAAACCATTTTCATTTCTTCCGAAAATAGTGCATCTTCTGGCAACTGTTCCAATCATATTATTTAACCAACAATATCCCACTATTTCGCTATTTTTACTCACCTGAACGCCACAAGATAGATTAGCGGTTGCGGCAGGAGCCTTAATATATAGAATAAACTTATCCACAGATAAAGCTATATCTACAACCGCTGTATTTGCCTACTCAATCTCTACAGTATTAAGTAATTCATATTGCGGCTCTTTATATGTGTTGATATGCTCATTTTCTATATACTTAAAGCTTGTATAGTTATCACGCATATAATCACTTATAGCAGTAGCGATTAACATACCCATATATTGATATACTTGAGGATGATAGTGGTTTCCCTCTCTATCATTTACGAAATTCTAATAGATTCCGTTGTATCTGCTATACATATCAATCAAATACACAGGATTTCCGTTTAATCTATTACATACCTCTTTAAGTGCTGTATTATAGCTCTCCGCAACTGCGGTATTATAATATGGGTTATTCAACACAAATATCTTTGTTTTAGGGAACGCCGTATATAGTTTTCTACAAATCTTATCAATGTTTCCGTAATAACTAACTGCGTTATTATCTGGGTTAGTTGCGTCAATATCAGCCATACTTCCCAACGGCACACCACCAGAAGAGGAAGAAGTATTATTATCGTTATAACCCATACATAAAATATATGCGTCACACTCATTCTCTGGTAATAGAGCTTTTGCTAAGTTGTTTTCGTGCCAGCTTACGCCATCAATCCAACGTGTAGTAGTAGCCCCACCAAATCCAAGAGTTAAACACTCATTATTACATTTATTAGCGATATGGCTACCCCACGATTTGCTTAAATCCTCCACGGTTTCACCAGCTTCATTACTATATGTTCCAGTAGATAAGCTATCGCCAATCGTGCCGAAACGCTTAAAAGCAGAGAAATTAGCATAGTTAGGAATAACTCCGTATCCATCACTAGGGATTCTGTCCCACTGTTGCCAAGTTCCACCCCAATTAGAACGAATAAAGGTGATATTTACTTTCTGTGGGTATGGGTAAGCAACAAATATCTGAACACCAAAGGATTTATTAGTATTCGTTTCTCTATTGATATCACCATTAAAATAGAGCAACGTTCCAGAAGTAGAGTTAGTATTAGGAATATTTTTAATAGCCTGTAAGCATCCATTGATATTATAAATGCGGTTAATAGTTGCTAAATTCATATCAGGCAATATTGTTTCAAAGTTCCATTTTGTAATATCTGCTTGTGCTCTTAGTGTGCCAACACCTTCAATATTAACAAATCTATCTCCTACCGTCTTAGCGTCTGCGGCGGCTCCTGATACTGTTAAGGATGTATCAATATCATCACTTGTTAGAGCATTATCTTCAATCTTATACAGATATTCGCTTTGGCTATCTAAGACATTCTCTATCTCGATGAAATAATCTCCTACTGCTTTAGCGTCCGCTACATATCCATCTAATGAGAAAGTTTTATCAATGGATTCTTCTGTTAAAGCAACCGCTCCTAATGTTTTAACTTCGTTTTGTAAGTTTGTGTTTACCTATTTTACCGCTTCAATTTCTTCTTCCAAGCTAGTCCAACGCTTTACATCCGTTTCTGTATATACATAATCAGCCGGACGGCTACGCTTGATAACATCAATTCTATCGCTAAACTTTGTGTATTTACTATCATAAGCATACACGTTAATTTTCCAATCCTACTGTAAAAGGATGTTAGGGACATTAACCAAATTAAGCCCATCTTCTACATAGGTTTCGCAAACTAAACTTGCTTCGTCTGTTCTATTGCAAAAATGAACTTCTTTAATAGTGCAATCCTTTACAATTAGCTTTCTATCTAAGTCCCATTGATAGAAGCTATCTCTTCCATCATAAATCTTAAACACTTATCTTTTACCTCCTTAAAGTCCAAAAGAGGACTTATTAAAAGTCTTTAATTTCGTTTGCGTATAAATATCACTATACGCATATCGGCAAGCGTCTATAGCGTGGCTCCATTCGTGGGTTGTGTCCTCTGTCCATTCGCCTGTTTGCTTGCTCTTGATATATGAAAAGTTTTCTAGTTCGGTTATAAAGTTTTGACAGGATGGATGCACGATTATTAGATTATCTTGTAAAAACATCAATCCAGCTTTCACGCTATCTTTACCCTTGCTACAGGCTACGGCGTTAATACCTTCTTGCTTAAAATACTAAATGCTTCTAGGCTCTGCGGCATCCACAAAAAGCTTCGTTTTCTTTAAGTTCATAGTTCCAATAGCAGAAGCAATCTCAGACAACTAGCAACCGCTCTTATAAAACTCATTGAAAACATAAATAGTCTTATTCTCTCTATCGTAAAGGGTATCTATGATTGCGGTTTTATCTATCCATCCTAAGTCGCATCCGGCTCTATGCTCTAACCCCTTCGCCGCAAGCTCCATTGCGTCAAAGCTCTCTTTACGCCAATTGGTAATAACTAAACCTTCTGCATCAACACCCCATTCGCCCAGGCCATACACTCTATATTTTGCCGGATTTCGTGTTTCCATCTCTTCCAATGCTTCGATATACTCTTTACTTAGAAACGGATTATCCTTATATGTGCTATGAGTATAGATAAAGCTATTAGGGGGATTGATTTCACAGAAATCATATAACCAGTGATTGCGGCTGATAGGATTGAAAGCCATATATATCTATTGATTTGGGGTTTTACCTCTTAAACGGATATTTAACTACTCTACTATTGGCTTCGGCACTTCAAAGGCTTCTTCAATAAAGATAGCCCCAATATCATTCAGGGATAACAGTTTAGTTTCTTCGTCCAGCCCTGTAAAGATTATCTCGCTACCATTAGGAAACTTAATGTTAAAGTCCGTTTCTCTTATTCGCACATATGGCGTAAGCTGCCACTTACTAAGAATATCTTTGAATAAGCTAAAGCAAGTATTTCTAATAGTGCTACCATATCGGCGGCAAACCAAAACCTTAATCTTTTCTCTACAACATCTCACTATTATCTTCTATGAGATGAAGTAGCTTTTGGAGCTACCAGCCGAACCCATATAAACTTCCCATCTGTGGGAATAGTCCAGAAGAAGGGGATAGAACTTAGGGACAAATAGCGATTTACGCAAGTTTAGATTTACGTTAGCCATTTCAGCTCTTACCCAACCTTGCTTTCAGTTCTGTAAAAAACTCTCTATTTCTAATGCTCTTTCCGTCCGCTAATCGCTCTTCCTCAAATGCAAACCGCTTATCAAGCTCTTCGACAGTATAATCTGTTTTGAATGTAAGCCAAGTGCGTTTATCCATATCGATAAGCTCTTTCCACAGTTCTGGGTAGTGTTTCCGTAGCTTTCTCAGCTCCTCCAATGGCTACAAAGGGCAGCACCAACACGAAACTCTGCTAAAGTGGTTATACAGGCCCTCCCAATCATATCCAAGAGAATAACAGTATTCTAAACAATCCTTCTCTGTCCATCCCCATTCAACTAAAGGATGTCTATGGGATGTTTCTTTATTATTCTCACGCTCTAGCCGCTCTTCTTCATCTGCGGCAAGCCCTACACATTGAATCAGTTGATACTATTTTTTCAACTCTCTAATGTATCTCTCGATAACTTGTATTTTCAGCTTTCCAGTGCACCATCTCGTGTGAAACGTAGGCCAAGAATTACCTTTAGCATCACCGTATTTTTCTCTAAACTTTTCTTCATTTTTACGCTTCGGCTCATAGGTAAACATATATTCATCGAATGTAATTGGGGATTTCAATTCAGTAAACTTGATACCCATGCTTTCTGCATAGTCCCTAACTTGCTGGACGTGACGATACATAGCCGGAAACTCTTTGTAGGTATCACACCAGATGACTTCATCTATTGGCTCTCCTAACTCAATCATTCTCAGGAGCATAGCCGTGCTATCTTTGCCACCAGAAAAACTAACGACAATGTATTTCTACTTTTCCATTACTTCACATCCACATGGACACAAGAACCCATATTAGGATAATTGCCGTTTTCATTACAGTATGTATAGCGTTGTTTAGGGAGCTTCTTCCAAGAGGACATCACTCTTTTACGTCCGGCTAAAGTCTTAGTAGTTGCGTTATAGATATCTGCGGCCTTGCCCTTCTTATGGCGTGAACCAGAAGAACCACCAACCGCTGCGTTATGTTTTTCACATCTCATACCGCTGGAAATGTTGATAGAGCCGTATTCATTTCTCAGGCTCTGTAGATTCTTTAGAAACTGGATATCTAATACTACAGGATAACCCGTGCAATGCTTACCGCCGCACTTACACTTAAACTCTTCAACTCTAAAATTCTTAGTATAGGTTTTCACATAATAAGCATTTAATAAAAGCTTCTCTGTATCCTTACCATAATAACCATCCCTGTCAGCTTCTCTAGTAAAATAATCATCCTGTAAAGCCTTATAAGCCGCTTTCGTTAATGGGCCTGCTTTACCGTCAATTTCGCCCTTGTAATATCCAAGAGCCTTTAGATAAGTCTATCTCTTTTTAATACTCAGCATAATAAACGCTCCTTTACTCTTCAATAGTAATATTGATATCTGTGTTGATATCGGCTTCTACTTTTTGCGTGGGGTTGTATCCTTCATTCTTCAATACAAACTCCACCATTTTCTGATTGTCCTTTTCCAATAGTCTAAGTGCGGAAGCCCTGGCGGCATCCGCTAACGCTTTCCAACGTTCATCGTTGATACGCTCCAACTCCTGTTGAAACGTAACGAATTGAGGGCAATTCAGCCATTCGTAAAGCGTTTTCCTACTTACTCCAACCTCTCCGGCTATCGCCGTATATGTAAGCCCCTTGCCGCAAGTTAGAAGCTCCAAAGCCTTAATCTATCTATCAGATAATCCTTTATTCTTCGCCAAAACGCTCACCTCCCTAATATTAGTAAGTTTCTTTATATGAATCTTTTATATTTTCGTCCAAAAGAAAAGGGAAAGAGCGTTAGCCCCTTCCCCTTATAATTTTACCAAATTATTTTATAAAAATCAAAAAAGCACTTAATAACTAACCTCTGCAATCAATCCACCGTATTTCTTAACGATATAAAGCGGCAATAGATAGCAATAACTAATCTGCTCTGGATGGCGGATAGCCTTAAACTCGCCCTTCTTATAATTGGCCTGTAATATCTTAAAATCCATCACATAAATCTTTCTTGCGGCCTGGGATACTACACAATAAATCTCATAGTCACTATGGAAGTTTCCCTATACATAACTGTAACTATCAAAGAAAAAGTTTTCTTCTTCACATAATACATTCTGTGTTTCATGTATCCGGCTATCGTTCTTAACTTCAATCATCACTTCATTACCATTCTTATCAACCGCCTTTATATCTCCACGCTTAAAGTATTCTCTCTAATCTCCTACGTTTGTAAAAGTGTATTCCTCTGTTAAATCACTGAATACCTCCAACACCAACTATTCCGCCGTTTGGGCGTTCTTCAAATCAATCTTGAATTGCTTTATCATAGTTATCAACCTCCTATAACAAAGGCATATCAAAATAGCCTAACGCCGCTTCCATTTCCAATAGCTTGATATCTAAAGCTAAAACCTCTAACATTTTTTCCATTATTATAATCTCCTTTTATATTTTATTTTTTGGGGGTATCCCCTCCATAGATATGTAAAAACTGCGAATGCTCACTTAACAAAGTTTGTCCCACGCTTCTCAAAAATCTACAAACCTTCGTAAAGGGCATTTGCGGACGTTTTAAGCAACGTTTTCCTAGGTGGCATATACACCCTTCCGCATTATAAAAATTGCTCTGCGTGGCTCTATACGGCTTTCAGAGCAATTATAGAAAAACAGAGGGAAACTTTTCCCTCTGTCAAACTAACTTTATGATTTTTCCAGTAGCCAGGATTTTCACAAGGTTGTTGCCCAGGCTCTCATATTCGCATCCCATCCTATCAACTTCGGTTTTTGCGAATGTTGGATAATTCTCCTTTGCTTCTGGACAGACTGCTGCGGCGGTGCTTTTCGCTTCATCCTCTTCTTTTGGATTGGATAGCGTGATGTTTTCATCCGAAGGATGAAACATCTCGTTAAAATTATCTTTTGAATTATCTTGTATATTATCTTTTATAAAGTCATTTTGTCTATTGTCAATAGACAAATTGTCCCTTGTCAATAGACAATTTGTCCGTTGCTAGTCACCATCAAGCGTCATTTTGTCCTTTGTTAGCTATTCTTCTAACTTATCTTGATTTACCCTAATGTGTCTTTCTCTACCACCTTTGACGCTCTTTGTATCTCTGGTAATGTATCCTTTTTCCTCCAAGGCTTTTAGCGTTCTGGATATTGTCTTTTCGCTAACTCCAAAAGCGTCAGCTAATGCCTTATCACTAATAAAGCAATCTCCAGTATTCGTATTAAACTCCATAACCTACGCTAAAGTTAAAATTTCAGTTGGATTCAATCCTAACTTGAATAAATCCTTATTTACTTTCAAAAATAAATTTGTCATTTGTCATACCTCCATTATCGGCTATTTGCGATATTCGCAAATGCTACCAAAAATTCAGGCGTTTCCGCAAACACCCAGCAATTGAACTCTGGTTTATTGGGATTCACTTCTACTCTTACTATTGGAAAGCCCTATTTTCTCAATTCACACGCAACCCAACGTGTATAAACAACTTTTTCTTTCATTCTTTCTTACCTCCGTTTAATATTTCTTCGCAAGCCATACGCAGAAACTAACTTACATTAAGGCCGTTAGCTTCACAATACTTATCTATTCTTTCCTTTTGGCTTGCAGTCAGTCGGAACTTGATTTGAATATCTTTATTCTCTTTCATATACACTTGAAAACTCCTTTATTTTGATTTTCTACTTTTGTCCCCCAATCTTCCTTATAAAAATGTTGGGGCAGCTATTGCCGCCCCTTAATAAAGAAAATAAGGAGAATTATAAAAAATGCTTAATTGCAAGGTGTGTTCGCTATCCCTTGCATATATAAGTGAAAATTAAGAAAGCCCCTTTAACCGTTTCCGCCCAAAGAATCGGACAGCCGCATACATTTTTCTTGACTTTTGGAATAATCTTCAATATTATAGAAGTAGCATCCCCCAAACTTTAACTATATAGAAAGGGTTGATACATATGGCAGAAATCAAGAACTATAAGGATTGGGAGCTTCCTGATATCATCGAATGGTGTCAGGCCAACGGCAAGGTTGATTGGCTCAAAGCCGAAGCCGCCAAGAAGGTTGAGCGTAAGGTTTATCCCAAAGTTGAAAGCGTTTCCAAGAGTGGTAAGAAGTCCTGGAAGCAGGATAAGACGCAGCCCTACACCGTGGAGCTTGTTCCTATCTCCTTTGTTGAGCTGAAATCCAACTTTATCTCTACCTTCATCGATACCGAACCCAAGCCCAAGAAGCAATCCATGTATGATATCATTGCGGCTCTGTGATTCTCACTAAATTTAGAAAAGCCCTTAACTCTATGTAGTTAAGGGCTTTTCCTTTAGGACAGTAAAAGTATAATAGATTAGCCAAAACGCTATATTTAGTAATCTTTCTACTCTTAAATTATACCAAAAAATTTTATGATTATCAAATCATGGCACCTCATAGCCAACGCCCCCAAAAAATAAACTCAAAAAAATCAAAATTAGGTATTGACTTTCCCAACCCCTTCTGTTATAATCCCTAACTGTCAGGGGCAGACAAACTGATTTTTTCAAGGGTATTTGGCTAATCAGTTCGTCACGGCACACTGAATCAGTCGTAGCGAATCTCAAACCCGTTGCGGCAGTAAGGAAAAACGCGCCGATAGCTCAGTTGGATAGAGTGACTGACTACGAATCAGTAGGTCGGGGGTTCGAGTCCCTTTCGGCGTACCAAACAGTACAAATCCGAACTTTTTACCAGTAGGTGAAGGGTTCGGATTTGTTGTTTTTTAACTGCGGTGGGCGCCAATTCTCCCACCGCAGTTTTTACCAAATGATATTATAGCCAGCCTGCATCCTCCTGCTCAGATCGCTTCTGGCGGCCCAGCAGGTCATGGACAGCATCCTTTGCGCTCTTTCCTTCATACAGGCACTGGTAGGCGGCAGTAACGATGGGCATTTCCACACTCTGCCGCTGGCACAGCTCATAGGCAGAAGCGGCTGCATAATAGCCCTCCACCACAGCACCCACCTCCTTCATAGCCTCATCCACGGACTTACCCTGACCAATCAGGATACCAGCCCGACGATTCCGGGAGTGCATGGAGGTACAGGTGACAATCAAATCACCCACACCTGCCAGACCTGCAAAGGTATCTTTGCTGGCCCCCATGGCAATACCCAGCCGGGCCATTTCCGTCAGGCCACGGGTCATGAGCATGGCCTTGGTATTGTCGCCGCAGCCCAGTCCGTCGGTCACGCCGGCACACAGGGCGATTACGTTTTTCAGTGCGGCGCCCAGTTCCGCTCCGATAGCGTCGGGACTGGTGTAGACTCGGAAGGTCTCAGACATGAACGCATCCTGAACGAACTCCGCTAGTTCTTTATCGGCACAGGCGGAGAGGCACCCGGTGGGCACATCCAGCGCCACCTCTTCGGCATGACTGGGGCCAGTGAGAACAACGACGTTCTTGCCGGTCTCCTGCGCCACCACTTCGGACATTCGCATCTGGGTCCCCTGCTCGATGCCTTTGGTGACAGAAACCACCACCGCATCATCATCGATGTAAGGCGCAACACCACGGCTGACACTGCGGATGGGGAAAGAAGGTGCCGCTACCACAACCATTTTACAGCCGCTTACGCAGGAATAATCGGGAGAAATGCTCAACTCCTGCGGCAGCTTCACACCAGGCAGGCGGATATTGATTCTCTCATTTTCCATTTGCGGAATGAGTTCTTTTTCAAAGGTCCACATGGTCACATCGTGACCGTTCTTGCACAAACGGATTGCCAGAGCCGTGCCCCAGGCACCGCTGCCAACCACAGCAACTCTCATTTTTTCGATCCTTTCTTAAAGAGGTTTGTCTTGCGCTCCTGTCCCCTGACCAACCGGAGGATGTTTCCCCGGTGCATGAACACAGCCAGCGCACCCATCACAAGTCCACAAATCATAACCACAAGGTTATCATGATAAAAAATCCCGAAGCCCAGCCCAAATGTAGCGGAAGCAATCACAGAGCCAAGGGACACATAGCCGGTAATCAGGTAAATCACCGCAAAGATTCCCAAAATCAGCGCACCAATGCGCCAATCAATGGTAAACGCAATCAGGCAACCGCTGAGGATGCCCTTGCCGCCCTTGAATCCCAGAAATGCCGGGAAATCATGACCGGTCATCAGAGCCAAGCCACCAATGGTCATGCCCTCCAGTCGCATCCCATAGGGCTCCAGCATCAATCCACCAGCCAAGCAAGCCAGTGCCGCCTTGCCACCATCCACAAGGATGACCCCCAAAGAGCCGATGCCGCCATAATTTCTCGCGAAATTAGTCAGTCCGGCATTTCCGCTACCGTGGCTGCGGACATCCTCATGGGCCATCAAATTAGACATCAGCACCGCACCGTTCAGGTTGCCCAGAAGGTAACCCACCAGCACCGTAATCAAAATCGGATACCACATATGGTCACTCCTCCTTATCGCCCTTCTGGCGGATGGTGATGCGCACCGGCGTACCCTTTAGGCCAAACACCTCACGAATCTGGTTTTCCAGATACCGCTGATAGGAGAAGTGGAACAGTCTTGCATCGTTGCAGAAAATGACGAAGTGGGGCGGCTTGGTACCGGCTTGCGTCATATAATAGATTTTCAGCCTACGCCCCTTATCAGAGGGGGGTTGTACCCGGGCAGTAGCCTCCGCCAAAATGCTGTTCAGGGCACCAGTGGTGATGCGGCTGGTGTTCTGTTTGAATACCTCCTGAATCATGGGGAACAGCTTATCTACACGGGAGCCGGTCAGAGCCGACAGGAACATCACAGGGGCATAGGTCATATAGCTCAGACCGTCTCGCACGTCACGCTCCATATCACGCATGGTATTGGTTTCCTTATCCTCAACCGCATCCCACTTGTTGACCACGATGATGGCAGCCTTACCAGCCTCGTGGACCAATCCGGCAATTTTGGTATCCTGCTCTGTTACGCCCTCATTGGCATCAATCAGAATTAGACACACATCCGCACGCTCGATGGCGCTGATGGAACGCATATTGGAGTATTTCTCAATGATATCGTCCACCTTACTCTTGCGGCGCATACCAGCGGTGTCAATTAGGCAATATTTCCCCGTTTCATTTTCATAGTAGGAATCAATGGCATCTCGGGTGGTTCCTGCCACATTAGACACAATGACCCGTTCTTCACCAAGGATTTGGTTGAGCAGACTGGACTTACCCACATTAGGCTTTCCAACGATGGCAACGTTGATGATATCGCTGTCCTCTTGGTCGGCATCATCCTCAGGAATGTTCTCCAGCACCCAGTCCAGCATATCGCCGGTACCGTGGCCATGGATGGCAGAGGTCTCGAACAGGTCACCGATTCCCAGACCATAGAATTCAAACACATCTGGATTCACGGTACCGATGGAATCGCACTTATTCACCGCCAGACACACAGGCTTCCGGGACTTTCGCAGCATAGTCGCCACATCCTGATCGGCAGCAGTAACGCCGGAGCGCACATCTACCACCATGATGATGGCATCCGCCAGCTCAATGCCGATTTCCGCTTGGCGACGCATGAATTTCAGCATATCATTTTCGGTACCCGGCTCAATGCCGCCGGTATCCACCAGGCTGAATTGCCGTCCGCACCACTCGCAGTCACCGTAGATTCGGTCCCGGGTGACACCGGGGGTATCCTCCACAATGGAGGTACGGCGACCGGTGAGCTTATTAAAAAGCATGGATTTTCCCACATTGGGGCGGCCGACGATGGCCACCAAAGGTTTTGCCATGCAATCACTTCCTTTCAAGGGATATCTTATATATTATGGCACATTTTCTAGTAAAATGCAACAATCTAATAAAGGAAAAAGAGGAAGGCTGACGCCTTCCTCTGCGCTTCCGCTTTTCCTGCCTTAGTCAGCCTTGGCGGCCAGGACCTGACGGCCATTGTAGGAGCCGCAAGCCTTGCAAGCTCTATGGGGCATGACGGGCTCACCGCACTTGGGGCAAACAGCCACGCTGGGAGCAGACAGCTTCCAGTTGGAGCCACGGCGCTTATCGCGACGGGCCTTGGACACTTTACACTTAGGGACAGCCATGGTGACACCTCCTTGGTCGAACTGCTTTTAACAGCTTTTGTATTGGTTTACTTCTCAAGAAGCTGCTTCAAAGCAGCAAATCGGGGATCGAGCTCCTTCTGGCAACTGCAGGGGCCATTGTTCAGGTCCTTGCCACAACGGCAACACAGTCCCTTACAATCCTCACTGCACAGCAGCTTGGAGCCAATGTTCAGGACAAACACGGTCCGGACGATGTCCTCCAAGTCGGCGCTGTCTCCCTCCAGAGGGAATACCCATTCATCTTCGTTCTCTTCGTTGGCAAGTTCCGTCACCAGCACCACATCGATGGGAATATCCACTTCCTTATCGAATTCGCTGGCGCAACGGTCGCAAATGCCATGGATGGTGGTACGAACGAAACCGGTCATCACCAGTACACCAGCGGTATTGCGAACCTGTCCCTCAGCCAGAACCGGCTCGGTCACAGGATAATGGTCGCCGTAGCGAAGATCACTCAGGTCAACACTGGTCGAAAAGGATACAGATGCGCCGGGACTATCGATAATCTTGGAAAGTCCTAAGAGCATAGTACGCCTCCTTTTCACAGTCGTGCCTAGATATTATACTGGTAACTGCCCGATTTGTCAAACATTTTTTTCTCGAAAATCTTCATTTTTTTGAATTTCGTTCTAATCAGGGTCATCGGGACATACCTTGCAGTAAACCATGGCAGGAGCCGATCTCCTGCCGGATCAGGAGGCAGGCTATGGAAACAATTTATCAGGACATCGCCGCACGGACCGGCGGCAATATTTATATCGGCGTAGTAGGACCGGTCCGCACCGGCAAATCCACGCTCATCAAGCGGATTATGGAGGAGCTAGTGATTCCCTGCATCGACGACCCCTACCGCAAAGAGCGAGCCCGGGATGAACTACCCCAAAGTGGCTCCGGCAAGACCATCATGACCTCGGAACCAAAATTCGTTCCGGAGGAGGCGGTAGAAATCACCCCCGACGGCACCGCAAGACTTCGCGTGCGGATGATTGACTCCGTGGGCTACATGGTAGAAGGTGCGGTAGGTGCCCAGGAGGACGGTGTCCCCCGGATGGTCACCACTCCCTGGTTTGACTACGAGATACCCATGACCGAAGCCGCTGAGATTGGCACAAAAAAGGTTATGGAAGAGCACTGCTCCATCGGCATTGTGGTCACCACCGATGGCACCATAACCGACATTCCACGCAGCGATTATCTCACCGCCGAAGGCCGTGCCATTCGGGATATGCAGGCCACCGGCAAACCCTATCTGGTCATCATCAACTCTCGTCATCCATCCGGTGACAGTGCCGCCAACGTCCGGGCGCATTTGAAGGCGGAGTACGACGTGGATGCGGCAATCGCTGACTGTCAGGCGCTGGATGGCACCGGCATTGCTGAGCTGCTGCGTCAAATGCTCTATGCCTTCCCCATGGGCGAGCTTCGGGTTCACCTGCCCCGATGGATGGACGCACTGGAGCCGGAGCATCCGGTTAAAGCCGCATTGTACAGCGCACTGCTCCAGAACGCCGGACAAATCACCACACTCGGCCAGGCAGAGTCCGGTCTCAGCGCATTGCGTGAGCTACCGCAGGTAACGGATTTAACGATTCGGGATGTTGATTTGGCCACCGGCACCGTTTCCTGTGCGCTAGGCTTCCCGGAACGCCTGTTTTACGAAATCCTCAGTGCGAAGGCCGGTATTCAAATCGAGAACGATGCCCGTCTGCTGTCCCTACTAGAGGAACTGTCCCACATCAAATCGGAGTACGATAAGATTGCCGATGCCCTCTCCTCTGTAAAGGCCACCGGCTATGGCGTGGTGATGCCGAGCACCGATGACATGGAGCTGACCACGCCGGAGCTAATGCGCAAAGGAGGCTCCTTTGGTGTGAAAATCAAAGCCGGTGCACCGTCTATCCATATGATGCGTGTGGACATCGACACAGAGATTACTCCCATGGTTGGCGATGAAAAACAAGCCCAGGACCTGATGGACCGACTCAGCGGAGCGGATACCCAACAGCTGTGGCAGAGCAACATCTTTGGTCGCTCCGTCTCGGAGCTGATTGGTGACGGGATGACTGCGAAGCTCACAGGACTGCAGGAGGATGTGCGCAGTAAATTCCGTGGAACATTAACCCGCATCGTCAATGATGGGGCCAACGGCCTGCTCTGCCTGATTATCTGAGGCCATTACCTCTTGAAATCCGTCGTTTATGTGATATACTGGTCTTATCAGTATATCTAGTGAGGACGATATGGATTACAATACCCTACTGGACCTTTCCACAGATTTGGGCTACGAGTTGGCCATGTGCGGTGCGGAGACCTTCCGGGTAGAGGAAAGCGTCAGCCGTGTGCTGGAGGCCTATGGTGTGAAAGCGGAGGTTTTCGCCATCCCCAACTGCCTGACGGTCAGCATAGAAACCGCCGATGCCAAGCCCATGACTCGTATGCGCCGCATCGGTTACCACGGCAACGACATCGACGGCGTGGAGCGATACGCCAGCTTTAGCCGTCACCTTTGCACACATAAGCCAGATCCGGCGCAGGCGCGAAATAGCTTGGCGCAGCTCCGGGAACAGGCCCACGCCTATCCCCTTCCCATCTACCTGCTGGGAAGCTTTCTGGGGGCTGCCGGCTTTGCCATGGTCTTTGGCGGCAGCGTTATCGACGGCCTGTGTGGTGGCTTTTGCGGACTGGTGGTGGGTCTCATCAACCACTATATGGATCAAATGAAGGCCAACCAATTTTTCCGCACCATCGCCGCAGCCTTCCCCATGGCGCTGATTGCCTATGCGCTCAGTGCGGTAGGCATTGCGGACAATGCGGACATGGTGACCATCGGTGCGCTGATGATTCTGGTCCCCGGTCTGCTATTCACAAATGCCATGCGGGACATCATTTTCGGTGACACCAATTCCGGCACCAACCGGATTGTGCAGGTGTTGCTGATAGCAGCCGCCATCGCACTGGGTACCGCCGCCGCTTGGAACACCGCCACGGCCCTTTGGGGACCGCCCCTGAGCGGTCCATCCGGCATTGGTGTCCTCGCCAGTCTTATCCCCTGCTTCATCGGCTGTTTGGGCTTTTGTATTTTGTTCAATATCCATGGCTCAGGTGTCGCATTGTGTGCTGTTGGCGGCGTGCTGACTTGGCTGATTTACAGTCTGACCCTCCGCTTCGGCGGCAGTGATTTGACGGGATATTTCTGGGCCACTCTATTTTCCGCCGGCTATTCTGAGACCATGGCCCGGCTGCGGAAATGCCCTGCCATCGGCTATCTGGTTGTGGGCATTTTCCCGTTAATCCCCGGTGCCGGTGTGTACTATACCATGCGTCACGCCGTCATGGGCGATATGGATATGTTCGCCTCACAGGGGATGCACACCGCCGCCATCGCCGGCATCATGGCAGTTGCGATTCTACTGGTATCCACCTCTGTGCGCATCTGGACCATCCGTCAAAGCAACAAAAAGTGAACGAAGGGCACCCCACCGGGGTGCCCTTCTGTATTTATCCTTCTGCAAGGACCTTACAAATGAATTTGCACATTTCCAAAGCCATTACTGCGTGACCGTCCGCATTGGGGTGAAGGCCGTCAGAGCTGTAGAGGCCATCGACACCATTGTTGTCGCCTAACTCCTCCACGCCCCAAGGGAGCGCTTCCGTCAGGGAGTAGAAATGCACATCCTCCGCCTGACACACTTCCTTCATGGCATCGGAATACTCAATCATTTTGAAACCTTTCCGGTTGTAGCCTTCCTTGTTGCCCTCCCAGGGCGTCCCCTGCAGAGAGTTCGCCGGTCGGCCTTCGAACGCACTCTGCGTGCTGCTGAAAATAACAACCGTTGCATCCGGGTATTTTTCCTTCAGGTCCTTGCACATCAATCGCATTGCGCCATAAAAGGTTTTAGAATCCTTATCATTGATTGTGCCCAATTCTCTTCCGGTAACCCAGTCGTTGATGCCACCGAAGACCACCACGATGTCTGCATCATCATCCATTTCGTCAACACGCTCGTAAAAAGACGGGATGCCCATCTCCCACTGGGGAATTTCATCGACCTTGGGAGAAATGCAGCTGCCGGACAGTCCGTAGTTCACGATTTCACCAAACCCGCACATTTCCGTCAGATATTCCGTAAAAACCTTCGTTGTACCATGGCCTTCGGTAATACTGTCACCCAGGAAAACCACCTTGTCATCCTGCATCATCTGTAACACAGGCGCAGAAATCTCGTTCACAAAGAGCAGGGCCTGATTCATATGGAACTGACACTGGTGCAGCGGCGTATGGAATCTGCCCAACAGGATATTCTCATCATACCGAACGGAGGTAAGCCGCCCGGACTTCTGATCATAGTAAATGTTGTCTCCTTCGGAGAACACCAACAAGCTGTGGGTCGTACCGCCCACTGCAATGGTTCCGCCATCATACACGATGCTGGTATCCTCACCAAAGGTCAGGGTCATTGCCGAGGAATCAATGAAGATTCCATTTTTTGTCTCGACCCGGCCCTCATAGGTCTGGATAGAGTAATCGGGTTGGTTAGAGCAACCGGATATAATCAGCAGCAACGCTATCATTAAAATAAATGAGCCGAATCGTTTCATAGGATATCCCCTTACAGTTTCTTGAAGTGCTTAGATGATTATAACACATCTGCCATCATTAAGCAAGTGCGGATCTGAGAAATCAAAGCTGAGAAAAAATATCACCCAAGCTGCAGTGAAATACCAAATTTGCCCGGTTGTCCCGTGGGGTGGCATCCCGATTGATAAGTACCAATCGCTGCCCTCGGTAGTAATCAATCAAACCGGCTGCCGGATATACCGTCAAGCTGGTGCCTGCCACAATGAGCAAATCCGCATCAGCAATGGCCTGCACACTACCTTGAATCGTATCCGCATCCAACTGCTCCTCGTATAGTACCACATCCGGTTTCACCGTACCGCCGCAGTCACACTTAGGAATCCCCGATGCATTTTTAATGAATTCAGCGGAGAACGCCTTTCGACACCGCTGGCAATAATTGCGCAGCACCGAGCCATGCAGTTCATAGACATTTTTCGCCCCAGCCTTCTGGTGTAGACCATCGATGTTCTGGGTTACCACCGCCGCCAATCTTCCCTCCTGCTCCCAACGGGCCAAAACCCTGTGGGTAACATTGGGTGCATAACCCAGCGGCAGCATCTTTTCCCGATAAAACCGAAAGAAATATTCCGGATTACTTAGATAAAAGGAATGGCTGATAATGGTCTCCGGCGGATAATCAAATTTCTGATTGTACAGCCCATCCACGCTCCGAAAATCCGGAATCCCGGATTCCGTGCTGACACCGGCACCGCCGAAAAAGACGATTCGCTTACTTTCTGAGATCCATTGCTTCAGCGTTTGCAGCATCTTCGTCCTCCATCTCCTTCAGAAGCTTTCTATCTTGCTTGGAACTAAGATCCAATTTTTCATACATATCTGGACGGCGTTCTTTCGTCCGTCGCAAAGCTTGCTTTCTGCGCCACTGCCGAACCTTTTCATGATTACCGGAAGTCAGGATCTCCGGAATCGCACGACCGTGCCACACCGCAGGACGGGTATACTGGGGGTATTCTAGCAGACCATTGAAATGGCTTTCATCTTCAAAGCATTCAGGATCCGCCAGCACCCCCGGCACCATCCGACACACCGCATCCGTCACAGCCATCGCCGCAATCTCGCCGCCAGTAAGGACAAAATCGCCTAAACTGATTTCCTCGTCCACACATTCGTCGATGAATCGCTGGTCGATGCCCTCATAATGTCCACAAACAAGGATAATGTTATCCAGCTTGCTCAACCGAATGGCATCTGCCTGCTTGAAAGTATGACCGCAAGGAGATAGATAAATGGTATGCACCGGCCCGCCTGCTTCATCACAAACCGCTTCCCAGCAACGGTACAGAGGATCCGCAGTCATAACCGCCCCTCGTCCACCGCCGTAAGGGTAATCATCCACCTGATTCTGCTTATTGGCGGTATAATCACGAATCTGGTGGGTATCGATTTTGATATAGCCACGCTCCTGCGCTCTACCGAGGATGCTTTCAGACAGCACATCCCCCAGCGTTTCCGGAAACAGGGTCAGGATATCAATTCTCATCGGTACGCATCCCTTCAATCAGCTTCACATCCATGCGGTTCCCATCCACATCCGTGGATAGAATGAATTGCTTCACCGCAGGAATCATATACTCATGCGCACCTTTGACTACATATACGCTATTACCAGGATAGTCCAGCACATCAGTGATATTTCCGATGGATTGGCCCTCACAATAGACTTCCACTCCAATCAACTCGGCAGCAAAAATCACTTCATCGTCAATATCCTCACGATACAGCTCAATGATTTTGCCTCGCATAGCTTGGGCAGCCTCCATGGAATCAATTCCAGAAAGCTTAACAAGGTTGCAGGTCTTTTGCACCCGACAACACTCGATGGTATATTCTTTTCCGCTGATGCGGCAACGTTCAAAATCACAAAGATCCTCCGGTGAGTCCAGCCAAGGCAATACCTTGACCTCGCCCCTAACCCCATGGGTCGTGACGATTTCACCAGCTTCTATAAACGGGAGCTTCATAAACAGTCCTCCTGTATGAAATGTAAATTATTGTTTAGCGGTGTAACAGATACGCACCGTCCCTTGGCCCCCTCTTTGAGGGTAGCGAAGCGATTGTAAATATACGATTGCCAGCGGCAATCGAACAATAAACTATGTGGCAAAAATCTCTGATTTTTGACTGGGGGAGAGAAAAAAGGCAACGTTTTCTCACCCGCCGAGCCGCCGTTCGGCGGCCCACCTCCCTGGTCAGAGGGTGGCTTTGGGTGCGGCGTTTCGTGCGCTAAACGATAATTTATCGTAGTCAATTCCAAATAACGAAAGATGCGTGACGCCGAAGCGCCCCGCATAAGCCGTTAATCCACGATTTCGACCGTGACCTTTTCGCC
>JAZQIN010000089.1:0-2538 GCA_045541155.1 Faecousia sp. | reverse complement strand
CCCAAAGCCTCCCTCTGATGAGGGAGGTGGGCCGCCGAACGGCGGCTCGGAGGGAGAGAAAAATGTCGCAATTATCTCTCCCCCAGTCGAAAATCAAAGATTTTCGCCAGCCCCCTCGTCAGAGGGGGCAAGGGATGGTGCGTACTGTTACACCGCTAACCAATCATTTATAGCCGACGCAGGAAATTCTCCAGACGGTCGAGGCCTTGGGCAAGGCGGTCCATGGCGCAGCAGTAGGAGATTCGCACGAACCCTTCTGCGCCAAAGCAGCTTCCGGGCACCGCCGCAACAGCGGCCTCACGAATCAACCGGGTGCAGAAGGTCTCGGAATCCATCCCAAAGGGTCGGATATCCACAAAAATGTAGAACGCACCCTCCGGTTTAGGGAATTTCAGCCCCATATTCGTCAGCCGTTCCACGCAGTAGTCCCTTCTGGCTCGGTAGGCCCGGCGCATTTCGGACACATCGGTGTCCAGCGCCGTGACGCAGGCAGACTGGAGGAAGGTGGGCACCGCCGCAACCTGCGCCGCATGGAGCAGCAGCAGTCGGTCCATCACCGGCTGGGGTCCAATCAGGTAGCCCACACGCCAGCCGGTCATGGCATAGGGCTTGGAAAAGCTCTGACACAGCAGCAGCTGATTCCGCAAATCCGAATCCAGACTCAGGTCCGGACAAGGACTGTAGCTGAGCTGGTTGTACACATTATCGCAAATGACATAGATATCTCTACCGGCCACCGCCGCCTTCACCGCCGCCAGCGAGGCCGTATCCAGCACGGTACCGGTGGGATTGTTGGGGGAATTCAGGACAATGGCTCTGGTTTTATCGTTAATCAAAGCGTTGAGCGCCTGGGGTCGAATCTGGAAATCGTCCTTGGCTATGTCCAGGGGCACCGGTTTGGCGCCGGCTACCGTAGCGATGGTCTCGTACAGCGAGAAAGCTGGAGTGGGGATGATCACCTCGTCCCCTTGGTTCAACAGGCCCAGCATCGCCGTGAACAGTGCCCCGGTAGCCCCCACTGTCACCAGCACCTGATCCGCATCGCAGGCCATGCCCCGGGCGGTTTCGTACCGGGCGATGGCCTGACGCAGATCCGCCGTACCCTGATTGGGGGCGTAGTGGGTCTGATTTTGAGCCAACGCCGCCACTGCCGCCGCCTTTATCGGCTCCGGGGTATCGAAATCCGGCTCTCCGATAGTTAACATAACACAGTCCGGCACGTCCTTCGCCAGATTGGTAAACCGGCGGATGCCGCTGCGCTGAAGGGAATCCAAGCGAGTATTCATTGGTACGCCTCCGCAATTTTTTCAAAGAATTCAGCGCCTTTTAGCAGAATTTCCTCAGGAAAATCAAAGTTATCGGCGTGAAGGGCTGGGCTGTTGCCGGTTCCGAGGAAGAAAAATACCCCCGGCAGATGCCGCTGATACCAAGAAAAGTCCTCCGTAATCATGCTGGGCGCATCCAGTTCATGGAATTCTACCAGTGCTCGAATCCGATCGTACAGCTCCGGCGGATTCATCACTGCCGGGTAGCCATCGTTCATCTGCAAATCCACCACGCAGCCGGTGGTCTGCTCCACATCCTGCGCAACGGCCCGGATGCTGCCACGCAAGGAGAAAAATACCTCATCCTGAAAGGCCCGGAGTGTTCCCTCCAGCCGGGTCTGACCGGAAACGGCGTTGCACACCGTGCCACTGTCAAAACGACCAAAGCTGAGGATCCGAAACACCTTCGGTGGCAGTGAGCGTTCCACCGCCCGGACCTTCTGATAAAATTCCACACCGGCAGCCATGGCATCGATGCCCTCGTGGGCCTTGGCGATGTGGGCAGACTTGCCGGTGATGGTCACCTTCACCTCACAGGAGCGACTCATCATCTCGCACCGACGGCTGTATATCTCACCAGCCTCCACACCCGGCCACAGATGCAGGCCAAAAATCGCCTCCACATTGTGCTGAGCGAATACGCCGGTGTCGCACAAATCCTTTGCGCCGCCGGTGGTCTCCTCCGCAGGCTGGAATACAATCAGCACATTCCGGGGAAGGGTCTGCTTCCGGCTGATTCGACGGGCCAGCTCCAGCGCAATCGCCATATGTCCATCGTGACCGCAGGCATGCATCTTGCCCACATGGCAGGATGCGTAAGGCTGCTCGGAGCGTTCGGTGATGGGAAGGGCATCGGCATCTGAGCGGAAGGCAATGGATTTTTCCGCACCGAAGTCAAAATAGGCGCACAGTGCCCCCTCCATGGGGGAAAACACCCGACAGCCCAGCCCCTCCAGCTGCTGACGCAGATAGGCAATGGTTTTAGGCAGATTACGATCCAGCTCCGGAATCCGGTGCAGCGCCCGCCGGTCCTGAATGATTTGCATAAAAGTACCTCCATAGGGAATTCTTTGGTAAATTATCGTTTAGCGGTCTAGCACCGCAAAACAAAATTCTTTGTCATTGCGAGGAGCGAAGCGACGTGGCAATCCGTTCTCTACACACGCTACCGAATAAGCGGATTGCCACGCCAGCGTGCGCGCTGGCTCGCAAT
>JAZQIN010000088.1:0-48481 GCA_045541155.1 Faecousia sp. | reverse complement strand
TTTTTGTCCATTTTGATTATTCCTTTCCAGATGTAGATTTACAGTCAACCGTCAAAAAACATAGGGTGAGTGGAAACCCTATATAGATTGATAGCTTGACCGCATCTACACTCTAGAAGCTTATTGGGACATCCATCGTCCACAAAAGAAAAACAGCCGTGCTGTTCGCACGACTGTATAGAAATGAGGATTATTTATGTGATGGTTTTGTGTAAGTATGTATGATTTGATTTAAAACATTTAATTCATGGTGCGTGAGGCGACATACATATGACGCTTTGGCACACGTATAAAGGTTGGAAAGAATTTGCAGTTCTTCTTTTGTCATATACATACGATCAACAGAATATCCATCGACCACATATACTCCCCCTGCATATCGGCCTGTCTGGGTATAGATGGGTTCGTTATAGCTAAGTGCCTCAATATCGCGGCGAATCGTCCTTTCAGAAACCCCGAACTCAGACGCTAGATTTCCGATTGTTTCATGTCTTCTTCTGCATAATACCTTCATAATTGCGCTGCGTCTTTCGGCGGTTCCCAAATCACACACCTCCTTATGTCCTTGACTATATTTGTTAACAAGGACAGGAGGTGTCCGGATAAAGAAAAACTGGCAAAGAGAATGCATGTGCATACATCCGCTTGCCAGATGATTTTATAGTATGGCTGATTGTAGTTGTGTAAAGCATCCCTATTGTGATATTATTCTACAAAGCTGAATTACAAAATCGACATTTTTGTTATTAAAGGGCATTAATTTGTAATAAAAATGGCTGTGCTCCGTAGAGTCACAGCCATGTTGCAGAGGGAAAGTGTTGATGTGTAGTTATTGATGTCTAAAAAATTGGTTGATTAGCTTTTCTAAAATTGCCATCTGTTCATTTGATAGTTTACCGCCCGAGGCAGAGGGATTCTTAAATTCAGAAATAATTGCACTAACTATTTCCTGTTGCGTAGGGGTTAATCCCTTAAGTGAATATGTTACACCAACTTCAAAACCAACTAAGTAATCCATTGATACGCTAAGAGCACTCGCTATGCTAATCATTGTATCTGCGGGTGGAACCTGTGTGTTGTTTTCGTAGCCGCTTACTGCCGAGGGACACTTGCAAATACAATTGGCTAAAGCTTTTTGGGTCAATCCGCGCCGTAATCTTGCTGTCTTTATACGAGAACCCAAATCGTCCATAAAAATAACCACATCCTTTTGCTGTTATTTTAACATATAGAAATTCAGGAATAATGAATACAAAATGGAAAGAGGTATAATTATCCTGAAGATTTTCGAATAAATTTGTCAAAGGACTATGGTCGTTGTATGATTAGAAAAACAGCGCCTAAGGATATTTTAGAAGGCTGAGAGAAGGGAAGTATGTTATGATTCGAGTTATTATTTGTGATGACGATGAGTTTTTCTTGTCCACAATGATGCGTATAGTGGATGACTTGTTAGCCAGTTTATCAATTCGTGCGAAAATTCATACATATATCTGTGGGGAAGAAATAGGAACACCAATCTTGGCAAGCTGTGATATTGCACTTTTGGATATAGATTTCAGCGGACGAAGATACAATGGTATCGATATAGCGAGAAAACTACGTACACTTCGAGCGGATGCAGTTCTAATTTTTATTACGAACTATGTGGAGTATGCACCGGAGGGGTATGAAGTCAAAGCGTTCAGATATTTATTAAAGAAGGATGTACAACAGAAACTTCCGGCATATTTTGCACTTGCTGTGGAAGAATTGACAACCTCGCGTCAAACCCTAAAAATAAGGATTAATGGTGAGATTATTGATTTGCGATTGAATGAGATTATGTATATCGAATCTCAGCTCCGAATGGTGGATGTTCATATGCAGAAGACCAAAGCATGTGTGCAAGGAAAGATATATCGCTATTATGCAACAATGGCAGATTTGGAAAAACTTCTTGAGCCGCAGGGTTTTTTACGCATCCATAAGAGTTATCTTGTGAATATGCAATTTGTCCGACGCTTCCAGAATAAAGAAGTTTTGTTACATGACGGAACATCTTTAAAAGTTGGCGAAAAGAACTATGCAGAAAAAAAGAGAAAGTATTTGATGTGGAAAGGGTATTGAGCAATGGAACATGTAATTAGTAGTATATGGGTTCTATTGGATTTGTTGAGTTGCTTTGTTTTTCTTAGTGCATTCCTCTTGCCGAGAAAAGACAAGATACATCAGATTGGGACATTTTGTCTTGCCTGGGTAGTGTGTAGCATCCTAGTTTTGATGAAACTAGCAGGATTCGGCAAACAAATATGGACATTTACGGTGACAATAGTTGCATCCTTTTTATTGTATCGTGGTTCTTTGATAAAGCACATTCTATTAATTACAGTAGCATTTGTATTTAACGGTGTAATTGATATGGCTATAGGATATGGAGTGTGTGCCATCCTTAAAATCAGCTACTCGGAGTTTGTATGGAAGAAACTACTTTATATTACAGTGGCAACAACGGCAAAACTTATCGAGGTCTTTTTGGCCTATTTACTTTTTCGCATACGCCAAAAAGAGGGGAGATATCGGATACGGAAAAAGTGGCTTTTGCTCATATCATTATTTCCAGCAGTTAGCCTGTTGATATTAATTGTTATGTTTGTATTGCTGCAAGACCAAAAGAATCTGTCAATTGGTGCGTTCAGCTTAAGTGCAGTTTTGGCAGTGGCCAATGTTGGGGTGCTGTATTTAATTCAGATGATGGAAAAAAGGACAAAAGAGGAACAGCAGTTGATTCTCATAAGCCAGCAAGCTGAAATACAAACAAAAAATATTATGGCATTAGAAAAAAGCTATCGTGCCCAAAGAAGGGCTAGTCATGAATTTCTGCATCACATGCAAACTATCTCTGATTTGTTAGATAGAAGGGAATACGATGAGGTGCGGGGTTATGTTCACGAGCTCAGAGATACGCACACTGTGCGTATATTCGCAGTAAATACGCATCACCCGATTTTAGATGTTCTTTTGAATCAGAAATATCAATTTGCAGCTGACCTAAATATACAAATGGATTTTACTGTTAATGATTTGTCTTCTGTAATATTGCCAACCAGCGAGTTGGTTGTTATGCTCTCCAATCTGTTAGACAATGCCATTGAAGCATGTGAGAAAGTTACAGAAGAAAAGATTATTCGATGTACGCTGGTTGTTTCGGATAGTCTTTATATATCCATCCGTAACACCTCTCTCCCCGTTATGATTATCAATGGGAACATTGAGACAACCAAAGAACCCAAATTGGATCATGGGTTTGGATTGCCTACCGTTTGTCGCATCTTAGATATTCTGCATGCGGAATATGATTTCCAATATTTAGATGGATGGTTTCATTTTGCGGCAGAAATACCACTGTAATTCTGCATTATTAGACACAGTTTAGGGCTGCATGTAGATTTTTCTACATACGGCCCTTAATGCGTTTGTTACAAAAAAGGAATGATTGGTTACAGAATAATAGACGGATTATGAGATATGGTGTATCTTTCTGTTGGATTAGGGGGGTACTGCGGTGAAACTGGTGGATATGGTCGTATCGAAATGTGTCAATGCTCATATTATTGATTCTGAGGATATCGATTGGTTTCGATACGGTCTTGAAAAAAGGGTTATGTTGATTTTGGTGGGCATCCCGTTTTTAGTTCTAGCGATAGTGTTGACCTGCTTGTGGGGAACGATTGGTTTTCTTGTAAGCTTCTTTGTTTTGAGGAGCAGGATAAATGGATACCATGCTAATACACCGCTTCAATGTTTGGTTGCTTCGGTAGCTCTGGAATATGTATTTTTAGGGTTACTGTATCCGCATATTGGTAGCAATATCGTTGCGTTGGTTATGATTGCGTCAGTGCTTCTGATATACCTTTTAGCGCCATATAATCATCCTAATATGCAGTTAACAGAAAGAGAAACTGAGGCATGCAGGAAAGGTGCCAAGATAAGAAGTATCTGTTTGCTTGTTGTGGTTGCGATAGCTATGCTGCTGGGTATGACACAATTAGCTAAGGGAATCTCTTTGGGGAGTGCAATGGCAGCTGCGTTGCTCTGCTGTGCATATATATTTAATTGGAGGAAAAACAATGGAGAGAACAAAGACAAAGGTAAACAAAACGCTGAATGGATTAGCGAAGCGTATGATTAATGCAGACGCACGGGAGTGGCCCCCCGAATGTATGCTTTTTATGTATCAACCTCTTCGTCCTCAGTCCAAAAACAAGGTTCAGGAAGATACTCAAGGAAAAAGCGAATAACCCAATTGTCCGGTACATACCAAAAGTAATAGGCTGAAGTACTATTGATGGATGATTCTATATGGGTTCGTTGCCCAACCTGTGGAGGGAAAACTCGAACAAAGGTTTATGCCGATACTGTGCTTGTAAAGTTTCCTTTGTTTTGCCCGAAGTGCAGGAAAGAGATTCGGGTCGATGTAGTAAAATTGAAGATGCTTGTAAGTCAAGAGCCGGACGGATAAAAACGCAGAGCCTGTTTCCCAATTAGTTTGGGAGGCAGGCTCTGGTTTTATTTTATGCAAGTGGAGGTTCGGCTTCTCAGTACGGCGAGAATAGATTCACATACGGAGATAAGAGACTCTGCTTCCTGTTCACTGCAGGTGTTAACTAAGAGGTTGAGTTTTTCTCGCATTGGACCAGCACGTTCTATCTCTGGATAAAATATCCCGTTTGGATTTATTCTCAAAGAACGTATTAGAGGATAGAGAATTTCCATTTTGGGATTTCCTTTGAAGTTTTCGATATTGAGAATTGTGCGGCTGTCCATGCCAACTATGTCAGCGACCTGGTTTTGCGTTAATCCTTGCTGATTTCGTGCATCCCTTACGGCATTTCCTAAAGAACGAGAGAATTCAAACATTATAGTTCACCTCGCATATATTCTACAATACACTGCTTTAGGTTTGAATTCGTTGCAATACGGTTATTATATGTAATCTAATTCATGTTTATTTCATTAATAGGGCGCCTCTAAAATTAACTACGAGCAGGTGCCCAATAGTTGATTGAGCATATTTCTACTGGTTTAAAATGGTGAGACTAATAAATCAGATTTAGAGCATGGCAGCAGCTGTCGGACTGTGTTTGCCATGCTCTATTTGCATGGTTTCCGCCTTGGAAGCGGAAAGGATGCATTATGAAAGACCATTGGCTCTGCTATATAGCGAAATATCCCTAATCTCCGAAATTTGGCCGTCTATCAACCAAATTTCACGAAAAGGAGATTACGATTATGAAAACCGCTATTCACGAAAGAAAGACCTATACTCTGAACGTGTACAACCATGCTTCCGGTTGCTTTGAAACCGTGGATGTCACTGAGGAAGTGTACCGGGCATACCAGCGCACCGAATGGAACATAAACGATAACGACGCTAGTTTTTATGCTCATGAAATCCAGTTCAGTTCCCTCATCGGTGGCGGCGAGAATGCGTTCCAAAATTTCCGGGAATTCGTCGACACCGAAAACACTCCGGACAAAGTCATTGAGAGAGGTGAGATGATTGCTGCTGTCAAGCGAGCAATCCGTAGCTTGTCTCCGGAGGACCAGGAACTGGTGCAGGCTTTGTTTTATGAGGGATTGTCCGGCTTTGAGTATGCTCGTATCAAGGGTATCCCTCAGACCACTGTCAGCTATCGGACTCGCGCACTGTTGCAGAAATTAAAAAAATATCCGGATTTAAAAAATAATCTTGCTAGAATCGCTGACTTCTTCCCCTATACAAGTGAGAAAGAGGTTTTCTCACCGGTGCTGATTTGAGTGCCGGCCTGTACCTTGAAAATTGAATAGTTCTGCGTAACCGTATTGCGAGAAAAGGAATTGCAATTGAAACTAATCCTACGTCCAATGTATTGATTGGCACATTCCGAAAATATGATAAGCACCCAATATTAGCCTTCTATAACCGTGGGCTCCCCGTTACTGAGGAAGAGGAAGATGCATGTGCACAATTGCAAGTGTCTATTAATACGGATGATAGTGGAATTTTCTATACTGAATTGGAAACGGAATATGCACTCTTAGCCCGGTCTGTCGAGCTCATCACAGATGAAAATGATAGACCTCGATTTAAAAAGTGTGATATCTATACTTGGCTTGATAATATTCGTGTTATGGGAAACGAACAGACGTTCCGAAAACCTGACTAACAGCTTACAGTAGTATTTGCTGTGTAGGTAACACTTCTGTGAGAATTTAGGTGCGATACAGGCTAGTTATTAAAGTGGTTACTCAGAAGAACAAGAAATTCCAAAATAACAGCAAATGCCGGACAGCTCGTCCGGCATTTGTGCTGTATATCATTTTTTACCGAAGTTGCAAGTCAGCTTCGGTTTTTTCATACCATGAACACAGGAGGTGCTTTATGAATACGAAAACAGTCAATCTTCACTGCAGCTACTCCGAGGAAGGGAAGGACATCTCTGAAATTTTCTTAGAATCCTTCCGTTTATTTCTCAAAAAAGAGCTTTTATCACTGGATATTCGAAAAGGTTTGTAGTATTGTGGTGGCGATGAATGGTCGCTATTTCAAGGAGGATTATTATGTACTTAGAAATTAGCGACCCCATGGCTTACCATGTAGCCTTATACATCAGATTATCAAAGGAGGATGAAACAGAAGGACCGTCCCAGAGCGTTACCAACCAAAAGTCTCTGTTGGAGGAATTTGTTAAGGAGCATCGGCTGGCGGTCTACGATACCTATATTGATGACGGCTGGTCAGGCACCAGCTTTGAACGTCCGGCGTTTCAGCGGATGATTGCTGATATCGAAGCCAAGAAGGTCAATATGGTTATCACCAAGGACCTGTCCCGACTGGGCAGAGATTATATTATGACCGGTCACTATATGGAGCGATACTTCCCGGAAAATCGGGTGCGATATATTTCTCTGCTGGATGGCATCGACACCGGTGTAGAGTCTACCGCCAATGACATTACCCCCTTTCGTGCTATTATGAACGATATGTACGCCAAGGACATTTCTAAGAAAATCAAGTCCGTGAAGCGTGACAAGCAGCGCAAAGGCCAGTTCATCGGCGGCAAGCCTATGTACGGCTATAAGATGCACCCAACCGAGAAAAACAAAATCGTCATCGACGAGGAAGTGGCCCCGATTGTCCGTCGCATCTTTGCCATGGCATTGGATGGTATGAGCTGCCGAAAAATCGCCACCACCTTAAATGAAGAAGGTGTCCCGACTCCTGCAACCTACGCCAATCTATCGGTGGGCAACCCTGGACCCTATACCGGGCTGTGGAGCAGTGAACGGATTTCTGATATGCTGCAAAACGAAACCTATATCGGTAATATGGTTCAGGGACGAATGGTGAAGATCAGCTATAAATCCAAGAAGTGCCTGCGGCAGCCCAGAGAGAATTGGGTGGTGGTAGAGAACACCCACGAACCACTCATCGACAAGGAGACCTTCCAAAAGGTACGCCTGCTGGTGGAAAGCCGCAGGCATACCAGAAGCCGCACCTATGACTTTCTGCTCAAGGGCATGATTTTCTGCTATGAGTGTGGCTACCCACTGGCAACTCTGAACCGTAAAAACGCTGCCGGAGAAGAACGCCTGTTCTTCGTCTGCCGTACCTACCAGCGGTTCACGAAAGCCGGTGTCTGTACCTGCCACTCCATCAAGGAGCAGACGGTCAACGAGGCGGTGCTAACAAAGGTTCGTCAAGTTTGTCAGGCATACCTGAACCCCGACGAATTGCTTCCCATTGCAAGGCAGGCGGTGGAGGATGCCCAAAAGGCAGACAATGCGGAGACTGAGATCCAGTCCCTGCAAAACAAGATCGACACCATGACCGCCAATCTTGACAAGATGTATATGGACCGACTGGCAGGCATTCTCAGCGACAGCGACTTTCAGCGAATCTACCTGAAAGTGAAATCTGACCGTGGGCAACTGGAAGATAAGCTCAAAACGCTAAAGGAGCAGCAACAAGCTCCCATCAGAACGGAAGATCAAGCCAAGCGACTGGTACAACGGTTCCTGGACACCGCTGATACCAACCGGGAACTGCTGGTCAGCCTCATCGAACGCATCGAGCTAAGCGAGGAGAAGGAAATCTATATCAAGTTTCGCTTCCGTGAGCTGGAGGCGGTTTCTTAAAGGGCTTTTGTTTACAATAAGCGTTGTGGAATGTATCCCGCATTGAAAAAAGGGCGTTGGAGAAGTTGCGAAGGTCCTTGGAGTCGTGATATAATGGCACAGAAGAGGTGGTAAAATGATTGAAGCACATATGCACATGGTGCTGGACGGCGTGAACTGGAAGGAAGCCATCCGACGGCATACAGACGGTGTGGATATCCTGTGGATTCGGCGTGTTTTGGCAGAGTACCAGCAACGGGGCTTTACATGGATTCGGGACGGCGGTGACCGATGGGGCGTTGGTGTGGCGGCAAGAGAAATTGCAGGAGAGTATGGAATCGTATACCGTACGCCACTGGCACCACTTTATAAAAAAGGACACTACGGTGGCATCATCGGTATCGGCTTTGGTGATTTGAAAGAGTATGCGGCGCTGGTCGCAGAAATGCGCCGAAAGGGTGCGGATTTTCTGAAAATTATGATATCCGGCCTGATGGATTTGAATGCCTTTGGTGTGCTGACAGAGGAAGGGTTACCGCCGGCAGAAATTCGAGAGATGCTTCACATTGCCCATGAGGAGGGCTTTGCGGTGATGGCCCATGCCAACGGCGCAAGGACGGTGGAGGTTGCGGCGGCTGCCGGTGTAGATTCCATCGAGCATGGAGCCTACCTGGATGATGATGCATTAGCGGCGATGCGTGAAAATGGCACGGTATGGGTGCCCACCGTGTCCACTCTGGCTGCGCCCATAGGGAAAGGAAGATTTCCAGACCAGATATTGCGGGCGATTTTGGACAGCGCATTGGAGAATGTGGCGGCATTTGGTGGACTGGTGGCACCCGGGACAGATGCCGGCGCATGGGCGGTCACCCACGGCACGACGCTGGAATATACGCTGCTGTCACCACTGACGGATTTGGAGCAGGGTGCCACAGCATTGATGGGAAGATTCCGGTGATTAACGATTGACAACCGATGGGACTTATGCGATAATATATGGATGAAAATAAAGAACAGAGAGGTTCTACGCTATGCAATCCAGAACACACAACTGCGGCGAGCTGCGTCTTGCTAATGCAGGTCAGAAGGTCACCATTGTAGGCTGGCTGGAGAATGTCCGGGAAGTGGGCGCAAATTTTGCGTTTCTGGTCCTCCGGGATTACTACGGCACCACGCAGGTGGTGGTTGAAACCGAAGAAATGATGAAAATCATTAAGGGAATCAACAAGGAATCCACCATTTCCGTTGCCGGTATCGTCCGGGAACGTGAGAGCAAGAATACTAAGATTCCCACCGGTGAGATTGAGGTGGTGCCGGAGAATATCCAGATTCTCGGCAAGTGCCGCCACAACCAGCTCCCCTTCGAGATTAACAAGTCCCGGGAGGCGGACGAGAACACCCGTCTGAAGTACCGTTATCTGGATCTTCGCAATCCGGCGGTGAAGCAGAACATCATCCTGCGCTGTCAGGTGGTGGCGGAGTTGCGCCGTCTGATGACCGAGAAGGGCTTCCTTGAGATTACTACCCCCATCCTGACTGCTTCCAGCCCCGAGGGCGCCCGTGACTATCTGGTGCCTGCCCGGAACCATCCCGGCAAGTTCTATGCGCTGCCGCAGGCGCCCCAGCAGTTTAAGCAGCTGCTGATGACCTCTGGTTTTGATCGTTATTTCCAAATTGCCCCCTGCTTCCGTGACGAGGATGCCCGTGCGGACCGCACTCCCGGCGAGTTCTACCAGATGGATATGGAGATGGCCTTCGCCTCTCAGGCGGACGTACTCCAGACGCTGGAGGAGGTTCTGGTGCCGGTGTTCCAGAAGTACGGTAAGTACAGCCGTGTTTCCTCTGCGCCCTTCCGCCATATCCCCTTCAACGAGGCCATGGAGCGCTACGGCTCTGATAAGCCCGACCTGCGCATCGACCTTGAGGTGCAGGACGTGACCGATGCGGTGCAGGGTTGCGGCTTTGGCCCCTTCGAGGGTGCCTGCGTCAAGGCTGTGGTGGTGCATGACTTCAATCAGGCCAGAAAGTGGATTGATAAGCTGCTGGTGGACGTGGAAGTTCAGACCGGCAACAAGGTCTGTTGGGTGAAGGTTGACGAAAACGGTCAGCTCACCGGCGGCATTTCCAAGTTCCTTGTGAACTGTCAGGATGCCTTCATTAAAACGCTGGGTCTGAAGCCCGGTAGCTTTGTGTGCATGGCCGCCGGCAAGAAGGCCGCTGCTCAGAAGACTGCCGGCGTGGTGCGTACGCTGCTTGGTAAGCGTGTCCCCGGTCACTTCGACGAGGAACAGTATGCCATCTGCTGGATTGTGGACTTCCCCATGTACGAGATGGGCGAGGAGTCCGGCCAGCTGGAGTTCTGCCATAATCCCTTCTCAATGCCTCAAGGCGGTATGCAGACGCTGCTGGATGCGGAGGGTGATATCGAGAAGCTGCTGGCCATCAATGCCGACCAGTACGATTTGGTGGTCAATGGCTATGAGTCCGCCTCCGGTGCTGTCCGGAACCACGACCCTGAGATTATGGTCAAGGCTTTCGAGATGGTGGGTCTGGGCGAGGAGGATGTGAAGGCCAAGTTCCCTGCTATGTATAATGCCTTCACCTACGGCGCCCCCCCTCATGCGGGAGCAGCACCCGGTGTTGACCGTCTGATTATGCTGCTCACCGGCGAGGAGAGCATCCGTGAGGTCATCACTTTCCCCATGAACAAGAACGCACAGGATTTGATGATGGTTGCCCCCACCCCTGTGGAGCAGCACCAGCTGGACACGGTCCACATCGCCTTGAATATCAAAGAGTGATTCCCAGCGCCTGCCGCATCCGCGACAGGCGCTTTGGTGTGTCAAAGCACTGTAAATTATCGTTTAGCGAAGTAACGCATAATCCCTTGCCTCTCCCTCTGGGAGAGGTGCCCCAGTGCGCACACTGGGGCGGAGAGGGTATATAACGCGCCGAAACCCTCTCAGCCACCGCCTTCGGCGGTGCCAGCTCTCCCAGAGGGAGAGCCAAGGCGGCTTCGCCGCTAGTGCGCTAAACAATAATTTATCTCCCCTCGGGGGTAGAAAATGGTCGATATTCGTGGTATGATAATAAAAACGAGAGGGGAGAACGGAATGCTACCGGAGGATTTTTTGAAGCGGATGAAAGGCCAGCTGGGGGCGGAATATTCTGAATATCTGGAGAGTTTGGAGCGGCCACGGGCGGTTGCACTGCGTTTCGATCCTATGAAACGGATTCCGGAGCTGCCTTTTTTGCAGGAGCCGGTGCCGTGGGAGCCGATGGGGCACTACTATGACGCTGATTCCCGACCGGGTCTGCACCCCTATCACGAGGCTGGCGTATACTACATGCAGGAGGCCAGTGCTATGGCCCCGGTGTCGCTGCTGGATCCTCAACCCGGTGAGCGTATCTGTGACCTCTGTGCCGCTCCCGGCGGAAAGTCTACCCAAATTGCCGGACGGCTGAGGGGGGAGGGACTGCTGCTATGCAACGAGATTGAGCCGAAACGGGCCAGAATTCTGTCACGAAACATTGAGCGGATGGGCATCGGCAATGCGCTGGTGACCAATGAGCATCCTGCGAATTTGGCCCAGCGGTTCCCTGATTTTTTTGACCGCGTGTTGGTGGATGCTCCTTGTTCCGGTGAGGGAATGTTCCGAAAAGAGGAAGCTGCGGTGACGGACTGGAGCGTTCAGACAGTCCAGATGTGCGCCGAACGTCAGCGACAGATTCTGGATTCTGCTGCAGTAATGGTGCGTCCCGGGGGGCGGCTGGTCTACTCCACCTGTACTTTCGCACCCGAGGAAAATGAGGAGACGGTGGTGGCTTTTCTGGAAAGCCATCCGGATTTCTATCCGGAGAAGATGGATGCGCCGTGGTTTGTCAAGGGGGAGAACGGCTCCTTCCGGCTGTGGCCCCATAAGCTGAGGGGTGAGGGGCATTTTGCTGCTGTTCTGCGCCGCCGGGGCGACGAGGACGCTCCGGAAGTATCTGTAAAAGCCAATCAGCCTCCAAAAGAGTGGCAGGATTTTGCGGCTCTGCTGGATATTCACCTGAAACCCGGTAGACCGGTGCTTTTTGGTCAGAGTCTGTACTGGGCACCGGAGGAAATGCCGGATATTGGCGGTCTGAAGGTACTGCGCCCGGGCCTGGAGTTGGGGATTGTGAAAAAGGGCCGGTTCGAGCCTGCCCACGCACTGGCGCTGTGGGTGGGGGATTGTGCGAATTCTGTCTCTTTTTCTGCCGATAGTGATGATATTCGCCGATTCCTCCATGGCGATGTGGTACCATCATCAAAACGGGGGTGGTGCCTCATTCAGGTGGACGGTTACGGTATCGGATGGGGAAAAGGCGACGGTTCTGTGCTGAAAAACCATTATCCAAAGGGTTTACGGCGATAAATATGGCAGAAATAACACTTTACATGGAATTGTGGTTATGATATAATGATTAGGATATAATTTAAACGATAACAAGGAGTGGATCTTCCTTGGCGATATATGAAATCAATGGCGGCACCCCTCTAACGGGTACCGTGACCATCAGCGGCGCGAAGAACGCCGCTGTGGCGATTTTACCGGCAGCCCTTCTGGTTAAGGGCAAGTGCCGAATTGAGAACGTTCCGGACATCTCTGATGTCCGTATCCTTCTGGAAATGTTGCGGGGCATGGGTGCCCATATCGAGCAGCCGGAGATTGGCGTGGTGGAGATGGACTGTACCGATGTCCGTGACCAGCAGCCGGATCCGGTGCTGGTCAAGAAGCTTCGGGCCAGCTATTATCTGATGGGTGTGCTGCTGAGCCGATTTGGTCGGAGTCTTGTGGCTCTGCCCGGGGGATGCAGCTTTGCTTCCCGTCCCATCGACCAGCACATCAAGGGCTTCAAGGCTTTGGGCGCTGCCGTCACCGAGACGGAGGAATATGTTTCCATGGAACCGGGCCCCAATGGACTGGCAGGCAACCGTGTGAGTCTGGACGTGGTCAGCGTGGGAGCTACAGTGAATATCATGCTGGCGGCGACGCTGCTTCCCGGTCAGACTATCATCGAGAATGCGGCAAAGGAGCCTCATATCGTCGATCTTGCCAACTTCCTGAACACCATGGGTGCTAATATTTCTGGTGCCGGTACCGACACCGTGAAGATTCGGGGCGTGGAAGCCCTGCAGGGTGGCACCTATGCTATCATCCCTGATCAAATCGAGGCCGGTACCTATATTGCGGCGGTGGCTGCCACCGGCGGCGACGTTCTGGTAAAAAACGTGATTCCCAAGCATATGGAATGCATTACCTCCAAGCTGGAGGAAATGGGAGCGGAGGTCACCAATTACGACGATTCCATTCGAATCCGCAGTACTGGGAATCTTTCCGCCACTACGGTCAAAACTCGGCCCTATCCGGGTTTTCCTACCGATATGCAGGCCCAGATTTGCGTGTGCATGGCACTGGCTGACGGCACCAGCCGTCTGACAGAAAGCGTGTATGAGACTCGTTTCTTCGGCTACTGCACGGAGTTGGAGAGCATGGGTGCCTACATTCAGATTGAGGGCAAGACCGCCAAGGTTTACGGCAAGGAGCGACTCCATGGAGCAACTGTTCGTGCCAGAGATCTTCGGGCCGGTGCGGCACTGGTGATTGCCGGTCTTGCGGCTGAGGGCGTGACCCGTGTGGAAAATATCCACTATGTGGAGCGAGGCTATGAACGGTTGATTGAGAAGCTGACCGGCTTGGGAGCTAGAATTCGCCGGGGCGAGGAATACTGAGACTTGACAACCGGCGGCAAATGTGTTTTAATGATAGAAACCGTTGAAGATGTGTAAGTAAGTTTGTACCTGATGTCGAAGAGAGTCGCCGGCGGTGGGATGGCGGCATGGAAGGGCAGACCGAATGGGCATCCGAGGGCAATCCGAAGTAAGTAGGTGAGCCGGAGTTGGCACTCCGTAATCAAGGGCCAGCGTATGATGGTACGCGTAAAGTGGGCGCACTGCGCCAAGCCGGGTGGCACCGCAGGAGATTTAACCGCTCCTGTCCCAGCATTTTGATGTGGGACAGGAGCGTTATTTTTTGTTCCACGAATCGGAAAGGAGCAACATTATGTCAACCAAAAACATCCCTTACAAAATCTATCTGGAAGAGGACGAAATGCCCAAGGCATGGTACAACGTTCGGGCGGATATGGTCAATAAACCTGCTCCGCTGCTGAATCCCGTCACCAAAAAGCCTGCCACGCTGGAGGAGCTGAGTCAGGTTTTCTGCGAGGAACTGGCGAAGCAGGAGCTGGATGATACCACCGCCTACATCCCCATTCCTCAGGAAATTCTTGACTTTTACAAGATGTACCGTCCGGCACCGCTGGTTCGGGCTTATTGTCTGGAAAAGAAGCTGGGCACGCCTGCTAAGATTTACTATAAATTCGAGGGCAACAACACCTCTGGCAGCCATAAGCTGAACTCTGCCATCGCACAGGCCTACTATGCCAAGCAGCAGGGCTTGAAAGGTGTGACCACCGAGACCGGAGCGGGTCAGTGGGGCACTGCTTTGAGCATGGCCTGCGCCTATCTGGACTTGGAGTGTAAGGTCTATATGGTCAAGGTGTCCTACGAGCAGAAGCCTTTCCGCCGGGAGGTCATGCGGACCTACGGTGCATCCGTCACCCCTTCTCCTTCTATGGAGACTGAAGTGGGTCGGAAGATCAATGCTGAGTTCCCTGGCACCAACGGCAGTTTGGGTTGCGCCATTTCTGAGGCGGTGGAGGCTGCGTCTAAGGATCCTGGCTATCGCTACGTTTTGGGCAGTGTGATGAATCAGGTGCTGCTGCATCAGTCTATCATCGGTCTTGAGACGAAGGCGGCCTTGGATAAGTACGACATCAAGCCGGATATCATCATTGGATGCGCTGGCGGTGGCTCCAATCTGGGCGGCCTGATTTCTCCCTTTGTGGGTCAGAAGCTCCGTGGTGAGGCAGATATGCGCATCATTGCGGTGGAACCGGCCTCCTGCCCCAGCCTGACCCGTGGCAGCTATGTCTATGACTACTGTGACACCGGCAAGGTCTGTCCGCTGCAGAAGATGTATACCCTTGGTAGCGGCTTTATGCCGGCCTCCAGTCATGCCGGCGGCCTGCGGTATCACGGTATGAGCAGCGTGGTCTCCCAGTTGTACCACGACGGCCTGATGGAGGCGGTTTCCGTTGAGCAGACCAGCGTCTTTGCCGCCGCTACGGAGTTTGCCAAGGTGGAGGGCATCCTGCCTGCGCCGGAAAGCTCCCACGCCATCCGGGTGGCCATCGACGAGGCCATGAAGTGCAAGGAGACCGGTGAGGCGAAGGTTATCGTTTTTGGCCTGACCGGTACCGGCTACTTTGATATGTATGCCTACCAGCGGTTCAACGACGGTCAAATGGGTGACTACATCCCCACTGATGAGGAAATCGCTTCCAGTCTGGCGAAAACACCTGTCATTTCCGAATAATATGAAACGTGCGTGCCATCCGGCACGGACGTTTTCAGTCTGTCAAAAAAGTACTTTCTGCGGTAAATTATCGTTTAGCGCACTAAGCGCCACACCCAAAGCCTCCCTCTGATGAGGGAGGTGGGCCGCCGAACGGCGGCTCGGAGGGAGAGAAAAATGTCGCAATTATCTCTCCCCCAGTCGAAAATCAAAGATTTTCGCCAGCTCCCTCGTCAGAGGGGGCCAAGGGATGGTGCGTACTGTTACACCGCTAAACAATAATTTATAGTTCTTTGCCACACTGGAACCGTGCGTGCCTTCCGGCACGCACGTTTTTTTAGGACAAAAATTGATTCATCAGCGTATAGCCATCTGCGGTGAAGCTGCCGGTGGCAGCGGCCTCCGCTTCGGTGTAGTGGGCAATTTTGCGCTGAGGGTAGCGACTGTCGTAGAGGATGTAGGGCACCGGCTCAGAGGTATGGGTCCGAATCCGGATGGGGGTGGGGTGATCCGGCAGGATTAGCATCCGGTAATCTTCGCCGCTTTTATCCATGGCGGCTTTGATGGGGGCAATGATTCGACTGTCCAGATATTCGATGGCCTGCACCTTGTGTTCCATGATGCCCTGATGGCCCATCTCGTCCGGTGCTTCCACGTGGACGTAAACGAAGTCATTTCCGTCCTCTAGCAGAGTCTTAACTGCGGCCTGCGCTTTCCCTTCATAATTGGTGTGCAAGGAGCCGGTCGCTCCCTCTACGTTAATGACTTCCATTCCGGCACCCACTGCGATGCCCTTGAGCAGATCCACGGCGGAAATCATAGCACCCTTGAGACCGGTTTTTTCGGTGAAATTGCTGAGGGAGGGTTTGGTGCCGGCACCCCAGAACCAGAGGGAGTTGGCCTTGTTCTTACCCTCGGCGGCACGCTGGACGTTTAGAGGATGCTCATTCAGAATGCCAAAGCTGCGCTCCATCATTTGCCGGAAGGCCGGATGCTCGGGAAGGAATTGGCCGATTACCTGACCCAAATGGTCGTGGGGCTGGCTGAAATCCAGCACGGTGCCATTTTTCCAGATGGTGATATGGCGATAACTGGTACCGGAGTAGAATTGAAATTCGTCACAGTTGAAGGCCTCCCGGACCGCATCCATCAGGATATCTGCGTCCTCAGAGGAGATTTCGCCGGAGCTGTGATCGATGATGGTTTTTTCGGCGTAGGGCTCATTTTCGGACAGGGTGACCAGATTGCACCGCAGTACCACATCCGTCGGCTCCATGGCAACGCCTACGCTCAACGCTTCCAGAGGGGAGCGACCGGAGTAGTTGCGCATGGGGTCGTAGCCCAGCACAGCCAGATTGGCAACGTCAGAACCGGGTTTCATGCCGTTGGGGACCATTTTCGCAAGGCCCATGGTGCCCATGGAGGCCAGAGCGTCCATGGTAGGGGTAGCGGCGGTTTCCAGCGTGGTTCTGCCACCCAGAGCTTCCAGTGGCTCACCGGCCATGCCGTCACCCAGTATAACGATGTATTTCATAAGTATTCCCTCCATCGGGGTAGTATTTTTGGTATATACTATCATTTTCCGGCAGGAAATGCAAGGGCTATCGCATTGTAAAATGAGGCTTGGGATTGAATATCCTGCGGCCTACTTGCCTTTTTGGGGCGATGGGATTATAATGAGGATATTCAGTCGAGGGGAGCGCTAATATGGTTTATTTTATCACGGTTTTGCGTGCGTTAGCAACTTGCATTATCACCAATTCCCATTATAACGGTGTCTATCCGCTGGATTTTATTGCCAATGGTGGATTGATTGGGAATATGATCTTCTGTGCCGTTTCCGGATATTGTCTGTACAATGTTCGGCAAAGCTTTCCGAGGTGGTATGCGAAGCGTCTGATTCGGTGCTATATACCTGTGTGGATTATCACCGGAATCTATATGCTGGCCGGTTTCTTTACAACCGTAGAACAGGGGGTGCTGTCTTCCTTCATATACCCCACTCGCTATCATTTTATTTCTTCCATTGTGTTGCTGTACATCCCGTATTATCTCGTAATGAAGTGCCGTGCGTTGCGTGAGCGCATCCCTATGGTTATTGCGGTGCTGAGCGGATTGATTCTGATTTACTATGTCTTTTTCTTCGATAAATCCTACTATCATGTGGAGGTGGTTCGGGGAATCATATACCGTACGGCGCTGTTTTTGAGTATGCTTATGGGTGCGAGACTGCGGCAGCGTGACGAGATTATGCGCGACAAGTTTATCAAGTGGGATTTGCTGCTGGTGCCGTTGCTGTTTGGAATCTACTTCGTGCTGGCTTTTGTGTTTACGAAAAAGCCGGAGTTGTGCGATTTTCAGATTCTCAGCACGGTAAGCTCTGTTGTTCTGCTGTATTTTATTTTAAGGCTATTTGCGGGATTGGACAGCTTCTTTGAGAAGTTGCCGCTGGCGGTGCGGCGGTGTATCGAATTTCTCGCGACGCTAACGCTGGAGATTTATCTGGTGCAGGGAGAGCTGATTGAGCGAATTCGACCTCTGTTTGGGTTCCCGTTGAATTGGATAGCCCTGACCGCATCCATCCTTGCGGCGGCATTTGTTCTGCATCTGGTCAGCGAAGGGGTTATGAAGCTGACGCATCTGTCGAAAAATAAGAAATAAGCCTGCAATGAGTTTTGTTTTTTATACGTTTTTTGGGAAATTCTCCTTGACATTTTGAAATTCCGGTGCTAAAATAGTCAGGCCGCATCGAAGGGGCTTAAGTTGGTGCGCTCTGCACCCGCCTTTAGAGCGAGACTACACATTATAAAGTAGGTGAAACAAGAAATGAAGGCAGTTATCGTTACTGGTGGCAAGCAGTACACCGTTTCCGAGGGCGACATCCTGTTCATCGAGAAGCTGAACGCTGAGGCTGAGGCCACCGTAAAGTTTGATCAGGTTCTGGCTGTGCTGGACGGTGAGAACTCCAAGATTGGCGCTCCTGTGGTGGCTGGTGCTGTTGTCGAGGCCAAGGTCGTCAAGAACGGCAAGGGTAAGAAGATTGATGTCATCAGATACAAGCCCAAGAAGGGCGAGAAGAAGCACATCGGTCATCGTCAGCCCTACACCAAGGTGGAGATCACCAAAATCGCTCTGTAATTATGACTAGATGCGAATTTTTTACCGAGGACGAGAGAATCACCGGATTCTCTGTGTCCGGTCACAGCGGCTATGCTGAGGCAGGTGCGGATATCGTCTGCGCGGCTATCTCCGCCGTTGTATCCATGACCGAGGCCACCATCAATGATATTTGCGGTGCCAAGGCCAAGGTTCGGGTGAAGGACGATGATGCTCGTATCACCCTGACCCTCCCCGTATCCTGCGACGAGGAAGAGACGGTGCAGGCGGTTCTCGCCGGTATGATGCTCTACCTGTGCAGTCTGCGGGATGAATATCCTGATTATATCGAAGTTTTGGAGGTGTAATTCCCATGCTGAAGATTGGTATTCAGTACTTCGCTCACCACAAGGGCGGCGGTTCCACCAAGAACGGTCGTGACTCCGAGGCAAAGCGCCTGGGCGTGAAGCGCGCTGACGGTCAGTTTGTTCTGGCTGGCAATATTCTGGTTCGCCAGAGAGGCACTCACATCCATCCCGGTGTCAATGTCGGTATCGGCAGTGATGACACCCTGTTCGCTCTGGTTGACGGCACCGTCCGTTTCGAGCGCAAGGGCAAGGATCGCCGGCAGTGCTCCGTGTACGCCGAGCAGTAATTGTGCATTAAGAACGAAGGGCTGTTGCAAACTATCTGCGACAGCCCTTTTTCTAAGCCAAGTTGTAGTGCGATAAATTATTGTTTACCGGCGTACCGCCGGAATGCAGAATGCAGAATGCTGAATGCAAAATGATTGTATTTCCTGCGGAAATGATTATATATTGTCGGCAACGCCGACACCATTTATTCTGCATTTTGCATTTTGAATTTTGCATTGCATTGCGTCAGCAATGCCATAAACGATAATTTATGACACTACAACACCCCAATAAAGGAGGTATTCCCATGTTTGTAGATAAAGTACGCATCACGGTCTGCGGCGGACGTGGTGGTGATGGCGCGGTAGCGTTCCACCGGGAAAAGTATGTGGCGGCTGGCGGCCCCGACGGCGGTGACGGCGGCCATGGCGGCAGTGTAATCCTGCGGGTCAATGATAATCTGTCCACTTTGCTGGACTTCCGCTATAAGCGCAAGTATTCCGCTCAGGCCGGTGCCAACGGTCAGGGCCGGAACATGAGCGGCAAGCGTGGTGAATCGTTGATTATTCAGGTGCCCAGAGGTACCGTGGTTCGGGATGCGGAAACCAATCAGATTATCGTGGATATGTCCACCGGCGAGGATTATATGATTGCCAAAGGCGGCCGTGGCGGCTGGGGCAATGGTCATTTCGCTACGCCTACCCGTCAAGTGCCCCGATTTGCGAAATCCGGACTGAAGGGACAGGAGCGGGATGTAATTCTGGAACTGAAGCTGTTGGCGGATGTGGGTCTGGTCGGCTTTCCCAATGTTGGTAAATCTACGCTGCTATCTGTAACCTCCAACGCTCGGCCCAAAATCGCCAATTATCATTTCACCACCTTGTTTCCCAATTTGGGTGTGATTTTCGTGGACGAGGGCGTGTCCTTCGTCATGGCGGACATCCCCGGCATCATCGAAGGTGCTGCGGAGGGTGCCGGTCTCGGTCACGATTTCCTGCGGCATATCGACCGCTGCCGCCTGCTGGTTCATGTGATTGATGTGTCTGGCAGCGAGGGCCGTGATCCTGTGGAGGACTTCGATGCAATTTGCGCAGAGCTGAAAAATTATAGTGTGGACCTGAGTGACCGGCCCATGATTGTTGCAGCGAATAAGACGGATCTTCTGATGCCGGAAAGCGACAATCTGGAGCGGTTGAGAGCCCATGTGGAGGCTGCCGGCTGCGAGTTGTATGAGATTAGCGCTGGTACTACGCAGGGGACGAAGAATCTGATGCGTGTGGTGGCAGAGCGACTGCGTACGTTGCCCCCGGTGACGATTTACGAGCCGGAGTATGTGGCACCCGTGGCAGAAGCCGGAGATTCTAAAGATCTTACCATTGAGCATCTGGGCAGCACCTGGGTTATCACTGGCGCATGGCTGGAACGACTGATTCTGGATATCAATTTCGATGATTACGAGTCTAGAAATTATTTTGATCTTCAGCTGAGAAAGTGCGGATTATTTGCTCGTTTGGAGGAAATGGGCATTCAGGACGGGGATGTTGTTGACATCTACGATTTTGAATTTGAATATCAACGATAAAGTATTTGCATATTTCAACTATTTATAGTATAATAGCGTGGCTACTTCATAGCCACGCTATTTTGGTGTTATGTTTTTACGGTAGTCGTGTAAACAATAATTCTTCGGAGGATAATATGATTCGGCATTTGAACCCCATGACCTTTCAGGAATATGGTACCATCCTTCCCGAGCGTCCGGACAGCACTGAGCCGATAGGGAAGGGCGACCATGTGCGCCGGATGAATCTGACGCAGGGGGAACTGCCGGTGTACCGTGCGTTGTCGGACACATGGCTGTATAGCCGCAGTGCCATGACGGTGCTGGCGGTCCGCCGTGGGAATGAGGAATACCGCCATTTTTATTTGGATAAGCCGGTTACCCTTCGCGCGGATGTGGTTTTCTGTCTCATCCCACTGGGGAAGGATTCTACGGTGGACGTGGCATATATGCGTGCGCCGGACCTCACAGAGCGCAGCCCGTGGAACACCAGTTTGGCAGTAGTGCGGCGGCTGAAGGTGGAGAGTTTGTACACCTTCTTCTATCAGGAGAAGGAGCAGGGCTTCATCTTTCCCGGGGAGGCGCATCCCATGCCGGAGCTGACCTATGTGGATCAGGGGTCGCTGCACAGCGTGGTGGATGGGCAGGATTTGTTGCTGGAGCAGGGGGATATCATGGTGTACGCCCCGGATCAGTGGCATATGCAGTATGCGGATATGGGGGTTGCGCCTCGATTTGTGACGATTTCCTTTGGCCTGTCCGGCGGTGATTTGGAGCGAATCAAAAGCCGCAAATTCAAGGCTCCTCAGCAGGTGGTAACGCTTTTGCAGCAGATGCTCCGGGAGCAGGAGAATCCGGATGACCATTCCGGGGATATGATTATCTCTATGCTTAATCAGCTGCTGGTGATTCTGCTGCGGCAGGTGGACGCACCGACAGCGAAGCTCAAGGCCTCCAATGCGGTCCATTCGGAAAATGAGATTATCCGCAGGGCACAGCAGTATATTTCTACCCACCTCCGGCAGAAGCTGACGGTACCGCTGGTGGCGGAGCAGGTGGAGGTCAGCGCCAGCTACCTGACGGCGCTGTTCCACAAGAATCTGCAGATTTCCCCCGGAGAATATATTCGCCGGGTGAAGCTGCAGGAGAGCAAGCAGATGATTCGAGAAAATTCCATGACCTTCACGGAAATCGCTGCGGCGCTGCAGTATTCCACGGTCCATCATTTTTCTCGTCAGTTCAAGGAAAAGTTCGGCATCACCCCCACGGAATACGCTCGGTCCGTGCGATAATTTATCGAATGCCGACAAAAATGCTTTACACCTGCCGGTGGATATGGTATGATTTGTACATATCCATCGGCGGTATTCTTTTTCTTTTTGTGGAATATGGAAAGGAGACATTATGAAGAAGCAATTTGCGAAGCGATTGATTACCGGTGCGCTGGCGGCATTGATGGCAGTGGGCCTTGCGGCACCTGTGTCGGCCACGGAGGAGACGGAGGAAGTGGTCAATCAGCTGACCGGCTACTACTCCTCGGAGGATTTTGAGGCCCAGTACACCTACGACGGCGGCGACTTGGGCGCTACCTATACGAAAGAAAAGACCACCTTGCGGCTGTGGGCACCCACTGCCAAGGAGGTTGCGGTGCGGCTGTACCGTCAGGGAGATCCGGCTACGGATCCTATGCCCTACGAGGAGGTCTACATGACTGCCGATGTCAAGGGCACCTGGACCGCCACCTTGGAAGGGGATATGAATGGGGTTTACTATACCTATCTGGTGACGGTGGAGGATGTGGTGAACGAGGCCTGCGATCCTTATGCCCGTACCACCGGTGTCAACGGTCATCGTGCCATGATTATTGATTTGGACGCTACCAATCCGGACGGCTGGGAAAGCGACAAAGACCCCCATTATGACAATGCCATCACCGATGCCGTCATTTACGAGTTGCACGTCCGTGACCTGAGCGTAAATGCCAATTCCGGCATAGTCAATAAGGGCAAATATCTGGGCCTGATTGAGACCGGCACCACCAACGGCAACGGCATCCCTACGGGCCTTGACCACATCAAGAGCTTGGGCATCACCCATATCCATCTACTGCCCAGTTACGACTACGGTTCTGTGAACGAGACGAAGCTGGACACCCCCCAGTTTAACTGGGGCTATGACCCGGTGAACTACAATGTGCCTGAGGGTTCCTACTCCACGGATCCCTATAATGGTGAGGTCCGTGTCCGGGAGTTCAAGCAGATGGTCAAGGGTCTCCATGACAACGGCATCAGCGTCATCATGGACGTGGTGTACAACCATGTGTACAGTGCGGAGAATTTCTGCTTCAACAAGATTGTGCCGCAGTATTTCAGCCGTGTGTCGGAACGGGGTGCCTATTCTGCTGGTTCCGGCTGTGGCAATGATACTGCCTCTGAGCGGAGCATGGTCAAGAAGTACATTGTCGATTCCGTGAAATACTGGGCTGATGAGTACCACATCGACGGTTTCCGCTTTGATCTTGTGGGTCTGATTGACACCGAGACCATCAACGCTGTGGTGGAGGAGGTCCATAAGACCCATCCCAACGTGATTTTCTACGGCGAAGGCTGGACCATGAGTACCCTGATGACGAAGAAGGGCTACACCATGACCACCCAGCTGAACTCCACCCAGACTCCGAAGTTCGCCTTCTTCAACGACACCCTCCGGGATGCCCTTCGTGGCCCCATGTCCAATGACACCAAGCCTGGCTATGTGGCAGGCACCACTGGCTATGCCGGCAATGTGGATGATTGTATCCTTGGTGCGGCACCTTGGTGCAAGAGTCCCACGCAGGCCATCAACTATGCCTCCTGCCATGATAATCTGGCACTGTTTGACCGTATCACCACCGCAACCGAGGATCGTACCTTCGAGGAGCGAGTGAAGATGAACAATTTGGCGGCGGCAGTGGTCATGACCTGTCAGGGCGTACCCTTCTTCCAGGCCGGTGAGGAGATTCTGCGCTCCAAGCCTCTGCCGGACGGCGGCTTCGACCACAACAGCTACCGCAGCTCCGATGAGATTAATAATATCAAGTGGGAAAGTCTGAACGACGAGACCTATCAGCAGGTCCGGGATTACTATGCCGGTCTGATTGCCTTCCGTAAGGCCCACCCGGCGCTGCGGATGACCTCTGCGGAGGATGTGAAGGCCAACGTGACCAAGGTGACCGGCGGATTAGAGACCGGCGTGATGGCCTTTGAGTATGCCCCCAAGGCTAACGGCGAGGAAAACTATGGTATGTTCATGGTCTATAACGGTCGTTCCGGTGCCACCACGGTGGATTTGCCCGAGGGCCAGTGGACGGTGTACGTTCAGGGCGACAAGGCCGGTACCACCGCACTGGGCACGGTCAGCGGTTCTGTCACCGTGGACGGCATCAGCACCACCGTTTTGGTCCGGGAGCAGGATCCTGCCGCACAGGGCGAGGAGGAAGAGGACAGCAAGCTGTGGCTGATTCTGGGCATCTGCACTGGACTTCTCATTGTTGCCGGCGCAACTGCCGTTATCTTGATTCGTAAGCGTAAAAAGTAAGCGTAAGGCACCTGCGCAAGCAGGTGCCTTCATTCAGCAATGGAGGAATATGGAATATTTATATGAGACCCACTGCCACAGTGCGCAAGCCAGCCGCTGTGCACGCAGCACCGCAGGGGAACTGGTTCAGGCTTACCATGCCGCCGGATATACCGGGCTGGTACTGACGGACCACTTCGTGCTGGGCAATACTGCCGTGGACCGGACGCTTCCTTGGGAGGCGCAGATGCGCTGCTACTATGATGCCTATCTGGAAGGGGCGGCGGTAGGCCGGACGCTGGATTTCGATGTGCTTTTCGGCATTGAACATGCCTGCGATGGAGGAGAATTTCTGTGCTACGGCATTGATTTGGATTTCTTGCTGTGGAATCCGGACATTCCGGAGTTGACGCTGGATGCCTTTGTCCGCCGTGCCCATGACTATGGGGCTGTGGTGGTGCAGGCCCACCCGTTCCGCTGGGCACCGGCCGGAACCCCATTGCGGCTGGACATTCTGGATGGCATCGAGATTTACAATTCTGCAAATTCTCCCGAGGCGAATCGAGCCGCACAAGCTTGCGCCGCAGGAATCTGTACCTCCGGCGGTGATATTCATTGGGCGCAGGATGAACGAATTGGCAAGGCCGGGATTTGGCTGCCCCACCGAGTGCGCAACGCAAAGGATTTGTCCACCGCTTTGAAGCACCACATTTACCGCCTCCAAATCAACGACTGAGACGGTACCCAGGGGCTTTTTTGATTGCATCCAATGGGGAAATGGTGTATAATAAAGCAAAATGGGAGGGATGTGCGATGGACTTCAAGGTTTTAGCGGTTGGCGATGTGGTCGGTGAGCCGGGATTGAATCGAATCAGCCGGTCTCTGCGTTACCTGAAGCGAAAAACCGAAGCGGATTTTGTGGTGGTCAACGGTGAAAACGCCAGTGGTGTAGGCATCACGCCCCAGCAGGCAGAGGAAATTCTGGACGCAGGAGCGGATGTGATTACGCTGGGCAACCACAGCTTCAACCGACGGGAAATCGTCACCTATCTGGACGACTGTTCCCGTATTCTACGTCCTGCCAATTATGCGCCCAGTACCCCCGGTAGAGGCTGGGGGGTGTTCGAAAGCAAGTGCGGCCCGGTGGCGGTAATCGATTTGATTGGTCGGTGCGGCATGGACTTTGGCCCGGACAATCCTTTCCTGCAGGTGGATAAAATTCTCAGGGAGGTAGACGCGAAGCTGATTTTGGTGGAGCTTCACGCCGAAGCTACCTCGGAAAAGCTTGCCATGGGGCATATGCTGGACGGGCGAGTTAGTGCGGTCTGGGGTACCCATACCCATGTGCCCACTGCGGATGGACAGGTGTTGCCCAAGGGCACCGGCTATGTGACGGATTTGGGGATGACCGGGCCGTCCAATTCCATTCTGGGCATACGGCCATGTCAGTCTATCGCCAAATTTCGAGGAGAGTTGACAGGTCGCTATCAGTGGGCCGATGGTCCTACCAAGCTGGAAGCTGTAGTGTTTACCATTGATGGTGCAACGGGTCTGTGCCGGAGCGTAGAAAGGGTGGATTTAAAGGATGAAACTGCTGCACGGGGCTGATTTGCATCTGGACAGCCCGCTGTCCGCAACGCCGGAGCTGCGTCGGAAGTTGCTGGAGGTACCGGGTAAGCTGGTGGAGCTGTGCCGCCGGGAGCGGTGCGATGCGGTGCTGCTGGCTGGTGACCTATTCGACGGAAAGTGGACCCGGCAGAGTCTGGAGGCGCTGCGTCAAGCGCTGGAGGATATGGTGGTACCGGTGTTCATCAGCCCGGGAAATCACGACTATTTGTCTCCGGAAAGCCCGTATGTAACGGAAAAATGGCCGGATAATGTTTATATTTTTACAAAAAACGCCATCCACTCTGTGGCGATACCGGAGCTGGATTTGCGTGTTTATGGTGCGGCCTATCAGAGTATGGATTGCGTTGCGTTACTGGATGGCTTCCGGGCGGAGGGGGAGGAGCGGTACCACGTTTGCCTGCTCCACGGCGACCCTACCCATATCGAATCGCCCTATTGTCCTGTCACTGCGGCGCAGGTCCGGGAGTCGGGGCTGACTTATCTGGCACTGGGCCATGTCCATAAAACCGGCTCGTTCTGGGCCGGGGAGACGCTGTGCGCCTGGCCCGGCTGTCCCATGGGCCGGGGATTTGACGAGACGGGAGCCAAGGGGGCACTGATTGTGACGCTGGATCCGATGGCCCAGACAACCTTTATTCCTCTGGATGTGCCCTGCTTTCACGACATCGAAACGACCTGTGAGGCGCTGTCTAAGGTGCTTCCCCCGGTGGGGAACGACGACTATTATCGCATTACCCTCACTGGAGAGGGGCAGGAATCGGTGGAGGCGCTGCTGAATGGATTTCCACATTTGGAGCTTCGGGACAGACGGATTCCCATGACAGACATTTGGGGAAATGGGGATGCGGATTCGCTGGAGGGTGTGTTTTTCCAACTGTTGAAGGAGCAGCCGGAGGGACCGATTCGGGATCTTGCGGCGAAAATCGCCCGTCAGCTGCTCAATGGTCAGGAGGTGGAGCTATGAAAATCCTTTCTATGACCGCCACCTTTGGAAAGCTGGAGCATGAGGAGCTGAAGCTGGAACCGGGACTGAATCTGATTGATGCGCCTAATGAATGGGGAAAAACCACATGGTGCACCTTCTTGATGACCATGTTTTACGGACTGGAGACCCGGGAGCGATCTACCAAAACCACCCTTGCGGACAAGGAGCATTACGCCCCATGGTCCGGCAGCCCCATGTCCGGTCGGATGGATTTGCAGTGGAAGGGGCGACACATTACCATCGAGCGGCGTAGTAAGGGCCGGACGCCCATGGGGCAGTTCCGGGCCTACGAGACCGATAGCGGCCTACCGGTGGAGGAGCTGACTGCCACCAATTGCGGTCAGCTGCTGCTGGGCGTAGAGCGGAGCGTGTTCGCCCGGACAGGCTTCTTGCGATCCACGGAGATGCCGGTGTCCATGAATGAGGAGCTGCGCAGCCGCCTGAATGCACTGGTCACCACAGGCGACGACAGCGGCACGGCGGAAGAATTGGGCCAGAAGCTCCGGGATTTGAAGAATCGCTGCCGCTATAATCGCAGCGGCCTGATTCCTCAGGCGCAGGAGCGGCAGCGGCAGCTGGAATCGCAGCTGCGAGAATATGAAGCCCTGGAGCGGCAAACCGAGCAGCTGCAGCAGCGACAGCAGCAGCTCCAGCAGGAGAGCGAAATCGCTCAGAAGAATGCGGTCAGAGACCATCAATTGAAAATGGAGCAGGCCATTCGTGCCAATGAGGAGGCCCAGCGACGTTGCAGTGCGCTGGAGGAGCAGTGTGCGCAGCTGCCTGACCGAGCCACTGCCGAGACACCGCCCCCGGTGAAAAAGTCCCGCCGTGGTTTGTGGCTGGGACTGGCAGGGTTGTGTCTGCTGACCGGAATCGTGGTTGTACTTCTGGGCAGTCTGTGGGGGTTGATGGCATTGATTCCGGCAATCATCCTGCTGATTGTGGGTGTACGGATTAAGCCGGAGCCGCTGGTTTGTTGGAATGAAGTGTTGGAAGCGTGGGCCAGTTTGGAGGAAGCCCGACAGGAAGTGGGAGTGACTCAAGAGAGAATCCGTTCCCTGCAGATGGAGGGAGAGCCGCAGATTCGGACCTATCAACAGCAAATCCAGCAGATGCATTTGCAGCTGGGCCAATGTCAGGGACGGATGAGTGCCATTGGTGATCCAGGGCAGTTGCGTCTTGAGCTGGAGCAGGTGGAGCATCGACTTCGCCGTCTGGAGCAGACGGAGCAAGCGTTGGAGTTAGCCCAGCAGACACTGGCACAGGCTCGGGCCCAACTGCAGAGACGGTTTGCGCCGGGAATCGCCCAACGGGCCCAGACGCTGCTGAGCAGGCTCACCGGCGGACGCTATGACCGGCTGACACTGGGACAGGAGCTGTCTGTTTTGGCCGGAGCCGAGGGTGAGGATACCCTCCGGGGACCGCTTTGGCGCAGTGAGGGGACGGCAGATCAGCTGTATCTGGCTCTGCGGCTGGCAGTGGCGGAGGAACTGATGCCGGGGATGCCGCTGATTTTGGATGATGCCCTGATTCGCTTTGACCAGACCCGTCTGACCGAAGCACTGAGGGTTTTGCAGGAGCAGGCTCAGAATCGACAGGTAATTGTATTTAGCTGCCGTCCTCTTTCAGGAGGAGTTCAGTCAGAGAATATATAATGTAGGCAGGAGGTGAGCGGAGTGAATGTGTTCCGGCGCAGGGAATTGAAATTTTTGCTGGACAACAATCAGCGGCAGGAGATAGAGCGGCTGCTGGCCCAGCGGATGGTGCCGGACAAATTCGGTCGCAGCACCATTTGCAATCTCTATTATGACACGCCGGACTACCGGCTGATACGCCGTTCTCTGGAAAAGCCTATTTATAAGGAGAAGCTCCGCCTGCGTAGCTATGGCCGGGTGGCACCGGGCGTGGACGTGTTCCTTGAGATGAAGAAGAAATATAAGGGCATCGTCTATAAGCGTCGAATTCGGGTGACGCAGGAGCAGGGCATGGCATTTATGAATCGGGCAGCGCCACTGCCTGAGGACAGTCAAATCGCCCGAGAGTTGATTTATTTCCGAGATTTCTATGAAAATTTGGCACCCCGGGTGTACCTGTGCTACGATCGACAAGCATGGTACGATCCGGTGGACAAGGGCTTCCGGATGACACTGGACCGAAACATTCGCTACCGGACGGAGGATTTAAGCCTGTCCGCTCCGGAGGAGGGGCGGCTGCTTCTGCCGCCGGAGCTGTATCTGCTGGAGGTGAAGGCCTCTGGCGGCGTTCCCCTGTGGTTGACGGATCATTTGAGCCGAGCTGGTATCTACAAGCAGTCCTTTTCCAAATACGGAAAGGCCTACTTACAACTTCTGTTAGAAAGTCGAGGACATTCTTATGCTGGATAAAACCTTCGTCAGCCAATATGATGCGGTGCTGGGCATTACCCTACGCAGCTTTCTGATTTGTGTCGGTATTGCATTGGTGTTGGGAGTGGTAATCGCACTGGTCTACTGCTTCCGCACCGTTCACAGCCGCAGCTTTACGGTGACACTGGCGCTGCTTCCGGCTACGGTGGCGGCGGTAATCATGATGGTCAACGGGAATCTGGGAGCTGGTGTAGCGGTGGCAGGTACCTTCTCGTTGGTTCGATTCCGCAGCACGCCTGGTACTGCCAAGGAAATCGGCGCGATATTCCTTGCTATGGCGGTGGGACTGGCCTGTGGCATGGGATATCCGGGTTTCGGCGCGATTTTTGCCGGAATCATGTGCGTGGTGACACTTCTGCTGTCTGCGGTGAATTTTGGCGGACAGCGCAATGGTGCGATGCGCCGGGTGCTGAAAATCACCGTGCCGGAGGATTTGGATTATCCCACGGTATTCGACGACCTGTTTCAGCGCTATACCACCGAGGCCAGACTGGTCAGTGTTAAGACTACCAATCTGGGCAGCCTGAACCGGCTGACCTATGAGCTGACCCTCCGCAAGGGCGGTACCGAAAAGCAGTTCATCGACGAATTGCGCTGTCGCAATGGCAATCTGGAAATCTCCATGTCTATGCAGGTGCTGGACAGCCGTGAGACATTGTAAAAACATTTCCTACAAATTTTACAGCGAGAACGCCGGAAAGGGCCCACCTTTCCGGCGCTTTTAGCGATGCGGTAAGGAAATATGGACAAAAAATGAAACCTTCGGACAGAAACCTTGATTATTGGTTGCATCTGTGATATAATTCCATTAAGTTGCGGTGAAATGCCCATTAGATGGCGAAAAAATGCCCCGGTGACCGACATTTGTTGACCGGTGGAGACCATGAAAGGAGGAGGCCGTTATTATGAGAAGATTTTTTAGGGTCATTGCGCTGACCCTGGTGCTCATTTTGACGGTGTCTCTGGCATTTCCCACACCAATCAAGACTTCTGCATCCTCTGTTTCTCAAATTGAGAAGCAGATTCGCAAGGTCTATCAGGGTGCGTTGAAGCGCTCCGGGCGGTCCTCCTTCCATGGCTACTGCGGCGGACTGGTGAATGCGGAGCTGTACCTGCTGGGCATTACCAGCAAGGTGCTGGGCAACAACGGCAATCAGGAATACGACTATTTCGCTGGTCAGACCATCACCAGCGGTGGCTACCGTGTCCGGGCCTATTCGCCCCGGCACTATACGCTGGAGGAGGCACTGAACCATATCACTGAGAACGGCACTAAGGATGTCTATAATGTTCTGGTGGGCTTTCAGGCGACCCATTCCGTTGCCGGAAGCCGCTATGGTCATGCGGTGATGATTCATGCGATTCTGGACGGCACCGTTTACTATGTAGAAAGCTACGATGTGAATCTGAACGGTCGGCGATTCCCGGAGGGAAATCCGATTCACTGTTCGATTCCTGAATTTGCCGCATACTATAAGCGTACGACGGTCTCACTGGACGGTGTGATTTACTTTGGCACCAAGAGCTATGCGGACTTGTGCCGCATCTATCCGTCATACCTGACGGTCACGGCGGAGGCGGGAGCCAGTGTGCGTAGCCAGCCCTGCGAGGCGAAGGTGGATGCCAGCTCGGAGCATATCCGTAAGCTGACCGCTGACGAGGTGCTGACCGTCACCGGGTTGTACCTGAACACCGATGGGGAGTATTGGTATCAGCTGGGAGACGAAGGCTACATCCGTGCGGAACGGGTTCAAATCGGTCAGCTGCTCTATGATGATTTGCAGGTATCCAATCCAACAGCACCCGGTATTTTGCGTCAGGGCAAGGGCTTTGGGGTGGAAGGTGTTTTGTCCGCCCGGCATAATTCCATTTATACGGTCCGGGCGCAGGTGACCCGGCTGGAAGGGGAGACGGAAACCCCAGCAATCAGCGCTGCCACCAGCGTTGAAGGCAAGCATTATGATTTAAAAAACAGCGCCATATCCAAAGATTTGGCTTTCCGGACCCTTGAAAAGGGGGATTACCGGTATGATCTGGCGGTAATTGTGGACAACTATTATTACAATCGGGGCCAGATTCAGATTGAGTGGAAGACGGTGCCTCTGTGGTCATCACAGTTCCAGATTCTGGAAGGTTCTGCCAGCTATCACATTCTCAGCTTCGATGCTAACGGCGGTACTGTGGCACCGGATCAGAAGGTAACAACCGCCGGTGAGCCGGTGGGACCGTTGCCGACGCCCCAGCTGGAGGGTAGTGTGTTTCTGGGCTGGTATGCCGAGGATGGCCGCCGGGTGGATGAGACGCTGGCCCCGGAGGGGGATATGACCCTCACCGCCAAGTGGATCGGTGAGCAGGAGCTGTATGAAAACTGGCAGACGCTGGGGCAGTGCCGTTACTTCTACTGCGATGGTGCGACTACCACCGGCTGCTTCGAAATGGACGGCACGCTGTACTATTTCAGTTCGGTGGATGCTGCAGGCCAGAGCTGGACGATTTGGACCATGGCCGAGGCCGGTTGATTTGAATGCGGAGCGATGATATGATGTTTGAAAAACAGGACCGGGAACTCCGGCTGAAAGATTTGATTTTCTGCGTACTGCGTCGGTGGCGAAGCATTTTTGCGCTGGCGCTGGTCGGTGCGGTGGCACTGGGCGGATTAAAATACTATACATTAGAGAAGAACCAGCCGGCACCGGTAGACCGGACGGCCTATCTGGAGGCACTGGAGGAATACAAGGCCCAGCAGGCAGATAAGGAGCAGGAACTTCAGTGGTTGCAGGCGCAGGTGGATGCCCAGCGGACTTATCTGCAGCAGTCTGTGCTGATGAATCTGGATCCGACCAATGTATATCGGGCGGAGCTGGAGTTGACTATTGCTGATGGTGACAATTACCAGTTGCTCAATCAGTACCGGGCGGCCCTGCAGAGCGACGACTTTGTGGAAACTGCCGCCGCGTCCTTTTCCATCGAGGGAAAATACCTCCGGGAGTTGATGAAAATCACGCTGGAGGACAGAGGAACCGAGACTCTGCCCGCGTGGTATCTCAAGGTCGTTCTCTACCATGGCACTCCGGAGTCTGCCGAACAGCTTTTGATGCTGACGAAGCAGTACGTTTCGGAGCTGAGCAGTCAGCTGGAGCCTCATGAGCTGCAACTGTGGGAGCAGGCCCCTGTTCTGCGAGTGGATACCAATGAGCTGGCCGGTCGCCAGTGGACAGAGGAGGAGCGGCTGACCTACTATGAAAAGGGGCTGGCCTCCGCCAAGAAAAACCTGAAAAATATGTCGGCTCCCAAGGATCCCTTCATTCCCGGAGCGGATACCATCCGAGGCGGCATCAAGTTTGCCATCATCGGCTTCGGTCTGGGCGGCATTCTGGGCTGCGGACTGGGCGTTCTGGTGATTTTGTTTGGGGATAAGCTGTATTCCGCCAGCGACCTCAAGGGCCGCTACGATATTAAATTGCTGGGCGTGGTCGCCGGTAATGGAAAACGCAGTCTGATTGATAAGTGCTTAGACCGGCTGGAAGGTCGCCAGACGAGAGACACCCTACAGAATGATGCATTGATTCGTGCCATTGTGCGCAAGCAGGCCGGTGACGCACAGGTGCTGTTGCTGGGGCCGGAGGCGCTGGCACAGGATTTGTCGAAGCGGCTGGAGCTGCCGGGCCTGATGACCGGTGAGGGAGATTTAAAAATGCTGGAGTCCTGCGACAGCGTGTTGCTGGTGGCAGTCTGCGGCAAGGACCGCTATCGTCAGCTTGGCAAGACCATGGAGCTGGCAGCGGATTTGGGCAAGGATATCGTCGGCTGCATCGTTGCGGAGTTTTGACACCGAGGAGAGAGTAAAGTATCATGGGAACAGAACACAGTCTCAATGACACACAGCGCTACATCCTGCAGGTACTGCGGGAGGTTTTGAGAGTGCTGGACGAACTGGATATTCCCTATTATATGCAGGGCGGCACCATGCTGGGTGCGGTGCGTCACGAGGGGTTCATTCCTTGGGATGACGACGTGGATCTGGGCATCATCCGGCAGGATTATGAGCGACTGCTGACAGTGGTATCGGAGAAGCTGCCGGAGCATTTGGAACTGCGGACCTATCAGGATGAGTCGGACCACCATTATTATTTCGCCCGAATCGTGGATAAGCGGTATCAGATTCGCCGGATGGGCAGTCTGGAGGAACGGCTGGAGAACATCTGGGTGGATTTGTTCCCATTGGATGGTATGCCTGATGGGGCGCTGGCCAGACAGTGGCACAAATTCCGCTTGCTGATGACCCGTCTGAAATTCCACCTGTCCTGCTTTGAAAAGGTTAATATCAAGCGCCCGGGCCGTCCCTTCATCGAGCGAGCCATCATCCGTGTGGCGATGATTACCCGGGTGGGCAGCTGGTTCAATACCAGAAAACAGCTGGATAAGATGGATCGTCTGTTGAAAAAGTATCCGCCGGAAAAATCTCAGTATCTGGTGAATTTTATGGGCCAGACCTCTTACAAATTTAACGAGATGTTCAAAAAAGAGGTGTATGGTAAAGGCACCGGCTATCCATTTGAGGATATCACCATGGTGGGACCTGACAAATACGACGAATATCTTCAATCTCTGTACGGCGACTATATGACGCCGCCGAAGGAGCAGGATCGGAACGCCCATGTATCCGAGCTGGTGCCAATCAGGGATTCGGAGTAAGGAGGAGATTACAGGTGCGTCTGCAGGACATTGCCAAGCATGGCGGCGATGAAACCGTCGGATTAAAGGTGCTGTCTGAAGAACAGCTCAAAAAGCTCCACGGCGTGCTTTTGGAAATATTGGATGATGTGCTGGCGGTGTGCCACAAACATGATTTGCGTTTCATCCTTATCGGTGGCAGTGCCATCGGCGCATTGCGTTCGGGGGGTATCATTCCCTGGGACGATGACATCGATATCGCCATGCCCCGGAAGGATTTCGAGCGATTTTGCCAGATTATTCGTTCAAAGCATGGGCAGAAGTATTCCATGCTCCATCCGCAGGACAAGGAAAACTTCGGGCGTGTAATTCCCAAGATTCGTCTTCGGGGCACGGAATATCGGACGATTCTTGAGCAGGATTTGACCGATTGCGGCGTTTTCATCGATATTTATACCATCGAGAATCTGCCTGATAATGCCATTGTCCGGAGTTTTCAGGGCATCATGGCCACGGGAATGGGGTTTGCGCTGTCCTGCCGCCGCCTGTATCGTGGGCGGAAATGGTTTGGTCAGCTCACTGGCGGTCTGTCCTTCAAGGTCAAATGTGCCATGGGTTTTTGCCTGAGCTTCGCCTCCTATGAGCGCTGGGCCCGGTGGACCGACTACTGGCACAGCCGCTGCAAGAACGAGAATTCCAAGTATGTGTCCATTCCGGCGGATGTCCGCCACTATTTTGGTGAGATGCAGCCCAGAGAGCGGTTGTGCAAGCTGAAGGAAGTGGACCTCAATGGCCGCACCTGCTGGGTGCCGGAGCAGGTGGATGGCTACTTGCGAGAAATATATGGAGACTATATGCAGATTCCTCCGGTGGAAAAGCAGGAGCGAAACTGTTATTTGACCTGTGACCTGGGCGACCGCTGAGTCCCCGGAGAAAAGAGGTTTATTATGATTAACTTTACTGTCGGCCCGGTCCAATCCTCTGCGGATGTCCGGGCCATCGGTGCAGAAAATGTACCTTATTTCCGCACGCCGGAATTTTCCGCGTTGATGCAGGAAAACGAGATATTGATGCGCAAATTCGCCAAGGCGCCGGAGGGGAGCCGCACGATATTCATCACCGGCTCCGGCACGGCCTCCATGGAGGCGGCGGTGATGAACGTGTTTACCCCGGCGGACAAGGTGCTGCTGGTCAACGGCGGCAGCTTCGGTCAGCGCTTCCACGAGCTGTGCGAAATTCATCAAATCCCCTACGAGGAAATCAAACTGGAGACCGGTAAGGCACTGACGGCGGATCACTTGGTGGCCTATGAGAATCAGGGCTTCACCGGATTTTTGGTGAATATCCACGAGACCTCCACCGGTGTTCGTTACAATCCGGAGTTGATTGCGGATTTTTGCCGCCGCAACGGACTGTTTCTGGTGGTGGATGCCATTAGTTCCTTCCTGGCTGACGAGTTCCGCATGGCCGACTGGGGCGTGGACGTGATGATTACTGGCTCCCAAAAAGCACTGGCCTGTCCTCCCGGTATCTCTGTTATGGTTCTTTCACCCAAAGCAGTGAATCGGATTGAGGGCAACAGCGTTCGTAGCCTGTATTTTGATTTAAAAAGTGCCTTGAAAAATGGTGAACGGGGCCAGACACCTTTCACACCGGCGGTTGGCACATTGCTGCAGATTCATGCTCGGCTCAAGGCCATCGAGGCCGCAGGAGGCGTGGAGGTGGAGACAGCGAAAACTGCCGCCCTTGCGGACTGGTTCCGCGCCCAAATCACGGATTTGCCGCTGGATATTTGCAGCGAGGCCATGTCCAATGCAGTGACACCCCTGATGACCCGAGACTGCTCCGCTCATGAGATTTTCATGATTCTCAAGGACGAATACGGTATCTGGGTCTGTCCCAACGGCGGCGAGTATAAGGATAAAATCTTCCGGGTGGGCCACATCGGTGAGCTTACGGTTGAAGATTATCAGGTCCTGGTGGAAGCCCTTTGGGATCTGCAGAAAAGAGGTATCTTACGCTGAATGAAAGGCCCAGGGCCTTTCCATAGGAGATATAGAATGAAGAAAGTCATCACATACGGCACCTATGATTTGCTCCATCACGGCCATGTGGCGCTGCTGAAGCGTGCGAAGGCACTGGGCGATTATTTGATTGTGGGCGTTACCGCCGACGGTTTTGATAAGGAGCGAGGCAAGCTAAACGTCAGTCAGTCGCTGGCGGAACGCATTGAGAACGTCCGCCAGACCGGAATTGCCGACCAAATCATCGTAGAGGAATACGAGGGTCAGAAGATTTCTGACATCGAAAAGTACGGCGTTGATATCTTCACCGTCGGCTCCGACTGGGTGGGGAAGTTCGACTACCTGAGCGAATACTGTCAGGTCGTGTATCTGCCCCGCACCCGGGGTATCAGCTCCACGGTCCTTCGGGCCAGCGCTAAGCCGGTGTTGAAGCTGGGCGTTCTGGGTGTGGACAGCGTGGCAGAGCGATTCTATACCGCCTGCAAGGCGGTGTCCGGCATTGAGGTACATTCGGTCTACGATGCGGACCCTCTCAAACTGAATAAATTTTGCCGTGGCAAGAGCACGCTGGAGCGTTGTGAGAGTGTGGCGGATATCTATGCCGGCTGTGACGCAGTGTTTATCAATACCCCTGCCAATGAGCATCATGAGCAGATTATTGCTGCCATTGAGGCAGGCTGTCATGTGATTTGCAATCCGCCCATCTTCCTCAGTGTTGAACAGGCGGAGGAATGTTACCGTTTGGCGGACGAAGCCGGTTTGGAGTTATTTGAGGGCATCAAGACTCTGTATTTCCCGGCCTTTGAGCATATGCTCCTGTTGGTTAAGAGCGGCCTGATTGGCACGGTGAAGGACATCGACGTGTCCTGTAGCCAGATTCCCGATCAGATGGAGCAGGTGTCGAAGAATAAATATCTGGGCAGTCTCTATGATTGGGGTCCCATCGCTATGCTGCCCATCATCAAGATGTATGAAGCCCAGTGCGAGAGTAGCGAGTTGGTCAGCTTCCAGAAGGACGAATTCAGCTATTTCACCCGGGGTTTCCTTCGTTATCCCAATGCCACCGCCTCTATTCGTGTGGGCAAGGGCATGAAGGTGGAGGGTGAGCTGGTCATCACTGGCACCAAGGGCTACCTGTACGTTCCGGCCCCTTGGTGGCTGACGGAGTATTTCGAGATTCGGTCTGAGGATTTGCGTCAGGTGAAGAAATACTATTTCAATTACGAGGGCGACGGTTTCCGGTACATGATTTATAATTTCCTGCATTCCATCAACGCACCGGAGCGAACCAGCGTCCAGCATACCCGTCAGGAGATTCTCAGAGCTACGACCCTGATGGAGAAGTTCCATAAGGGTGAATGCACCTTCCTGGAGCTGTAAAGGAGACCGATATGGAAAAGCCTGAATTGCTGGATTTGAAGCAAATGCAGCAGGTCTATCTGGAACTGCTGGAGGAATTCGACCAAATCTGCAAGGCCAACGGCCTGCGCTATGACCTGTGCGGTGGCTCTATGCTGGGTGCCGTGCGACATCAGGGTTATATCCCGTGGGACAACGATATCGACCTGTCCATGCCCCGTCCGGATTACGAGCGGCTGTTGCGGCTAAAGCTGGAGGGGAAACTGGGGATGCCCCATCGGCGTGATTTGGTCATGGACCGTGACAAGACCTTTCCCCGTCACTTTGCCCGCTATGTCCGGCAGGACGTGAAACGGGTGACGGATATGGCAGAGGACTGGGACTGTCCATATATCGGCATTGACATTTTTCCGCTGGATGGCGTGTCTGGCGATGATAAGGCCTTCCGTGCGCAGGTCAAAAAGATTGCCCGACTGCGTCGGTTCCTTTTGACCAGCGTGGAAAAGCGTGGCACCAGCCGCAGAGGTAAGCTGGCGGCTTTTATCAAGAACCTGTACCGTCCCATCCTGCGTGCCATTGGCAGCTTCCGTCTGGCTTCTATGTTGGATAAGGAGTGCAGCCGTATCGACTACGATTCTGCCGAATATGTAGGCATCATCAGCGGTATGTATGGCTTGAAGGAGCGTTGGCGCAAGGCGGATATGCTGCCTCAGAAGCAGTTTGACTTTGAGGGGCTTTCCGTGCCTGGCTTTGCCAATTTTGATATTTATTTGACCAATTTGTACGGCGACTATATGAAGCTGCCCCCGAAGGAGCAGCAGGTGCCCCATTGCGACGAAGCCTGCTGGAATAGATAAGGAGAGTGTTCCTATGAATGTAGCGGTAATCATTGCCGGTGGCAGTGGCCATCGGATGGGACAGGATATTCCCAAGCAGTTTATCAATGTGTACGATAAACCGGTGCTGATTTATACGCTGGAGGGGTTCCAGCGGCATCCGGAAATTGATGCCATCGCGGTGGTGTGCATCGAGGGGTGGCATGATATCCTTCGAGCCTACGCCAGCCAGTTCAATATCACTAAACTGAAGTGGATTGTCTCCGGTGGCAGTACCGGTCAGGAGTCGATTCGCAACGGCGTGTACGCACTGGACGGCATCTGTGGCGATGACGATATTGTCATCATCCACGACGGTATCCGTCCGCTGGTGGATGCGACGGTGCTGTCGGATGTGATTATCAAGTGCCGCCAGTACGGTAATGCGGTCACATCCCTGCCTTATAACGAGCAGATTTTTGTGGTGGACGATGAAATTTCCACCGTCCAGTATATTCCCCGTGAGACGCTGCGCCGGGTATCTACCCCTCAGGCCTACAAGTTCGGCAAGCTGAACTGGGCCTATCATAAAGCCTTTGCAGAGGAGATTGGCATTTACGGCTCCTCTTATACCAATACCATGATGGTAGAGTTGGGGGAGCGGTTGTATTTTGCCGCTGGTTCCGACAAGAACATCAAACTGACCACCAAGGACGATTTGGAACTGTTCAAGGCCTACCTGAAGGCAGATAAGGATAACTGGTTGAAGTGATGATTTACGAAAACGAGCTTTATTTGCAGGATGTGGCGTTGGTAGCGGCGATGGAGTTGCCATGGGAGCAGCTGCAAGGCTGTAGCATTCTGATTTCCGGAGCTACCGGTATGATTGGCAGTTTCCTGATTGATGTGTTGATGTCCAAGGGGCTGAATTTGACCGTTTATGCGCTGGGTCGTAACGAGGAAAAGGCGAAGGCTCGTTTCACCAAATGGTGGGACGATGACCGATTTGTTTTTGTGGCCGGCGATATCAATCAGGGCATCCGGCTGGATGCGCCGGTGGACTATGTGTTCCATGCCGCAAGCAATACCCACCCGGTGGCTTATGCCACCGATCCCATCGGTACCGTTACCACCAACATCATTGGCACGGACAAGCTGTTGTCTTTTGCTGCGGATCACGGTGCGAAGCGGATGCTGTTTGCCTCTTCCGTGGAGGTCTACGGCGAGAATCGGGGAGATGTAGATGGATTCCGGGAGGACTACTGCGGCTATCTCAACTGCAATACCCTCCGGGCCGGCTACCCGGAAAGTAAGCGTGCCGGTGAGGCGCTGTGTCAGGCCTATATCCGCCAGAGGGGGTTGGATGTGGTCATTCCCCGACTGGCCCGGACCTATGGTCCCACTATGCTCATGTCCGATACCAAAGCCCTGTCCCAGTTTATCAAAAAGGGCATTGCCGGCGAGGATATCGTGCTGAAATCTGCCGGTACCCAGTTGTTTTCCTATACCTATGTGGCGGATGCGGTGTCCGGCGTGCTGTACTGCCTGTTCTACGGTCAGTGCGGCGAGGCATATAATATTGCGGATAGTGCATCGGATATCACCTTGCGTGATTTGGCGACGATAATTGCTGGCTGCGTGGGCAGAAAGGTGGTCTTTGAGCTTCCCGATGCCACGGAGCAGGCAGGTTATTCCACGGCCACCAAGGCCATCATGGACAGCGAAAAGATTAAGACTCTGGGCTGGAGGGCTGCCTATACCATGCAGACCGGTCTGGAGCGCACTTTGAAGATATTAAAGTAACAGGTGTGACGTAATGGAGCATTATATTCGTATCAAGCCTGCCAAGCGTGAGACGGCAGGCTTCAAGGCACCGGAGGATGTGAATCGGATTTGCGAGTCCATGGGTATGAAGCCCATCGACTTCCCGAAATTCCCCAACGAGTATTCCAAGCTGCGCAAGCGGCTTTGGCTGTATACCGTGGTGCCCATGAAGTGGCTGAAGGTGTTTTTCCGGGTGAAGAAGGGAGATGTGGTATTCTTCCAGCACCCCATGTACGCCAATCGGCTGATTACCCCCATGGTCAAGCGGATTCAGAAGATGAAAAAATGCCGCTTCGTGGCACTGATTCATGATTTGGAGTCCTTGCGTAAGGGCATCGGCGGAGTTGTCAGCTATAAGCAGGACCGGGAGGAGTATTCCGACACGGTCATGCTGAATGCTTTTGACCGCGTGATTTGCCATAACCCCTCTATGCGTGCATATATGCTGGAGCATGGCTTCACCGAGGAAAAGCTGATTACGCTGGGGATTTTCGACTATCTTTGCCCCGATAACGGCCGCAAGGCGCAGCTGGCGGATCGACCGGAGATTGCGGTAGCCGGTAATCTGGCTCCCACGAAATCCGGCTATGTCTACGATATGGACGTGTCCAGTATCCATTTGAACCTGTACGGCATTCATTTTGATGAAGCAGCGTTCCACGGCAAGCAGAACGTGCGCTATAATGGAGCGTTCCACCCGGATGAACTGCCTGCCAATCTGGAGGGGAGTTTCGGGCTGGTGTGGGATGGGCCTGTCAGCACCACCTGTACCGGCAACACCGGCGAATACCTGAAATTCAACAATCCCCACAAGACCTCTCTGTATCTGGCGGCGAATCTGCCGGTGATTATCTGGTCTCAGGCGGCGCTGGCCAGCTTTGTGGTGGATAATGGTCTGGGTATAGCGGTAGACCGGCTGGATCAGATTGCCGAGACCGTTGGCAAACTGACCAAAGCAGACTATGACCGGATGGCAACGAATGTCCATGCCATGGGTGAGAAGATTCGCAACGGCGACTTCTTCCGTGGGGCGGCACAGACGGCGCTGGCGGCATTTCAGGAGGAGAAAGGCGGAAAATGAACAATCGCTTGAAAACGAAATGTTCCGGTGATCGGCTGTTCTTCCTTTCCTATGGCATCATGCTGACGCTGTCGCTGCTGTCCACCTCCTTCTACTATCGGTATTTTGACAACTATCCCTTTCTGATTACCCAGCTGGTTTGCGTGGCCTTGCTGGTGGCGTACGAGTACGTCAACGGCGGACTGGAGCGGACGCAATGGGTGGGCTTTGGAATCTGTGCGGTCATGTGCCTGATTGCAGTGCGCATCACCACAGGAAGCAATATCCAGAGACTGACGGGATGGATGTTTTTATACATCTTCTGTGCCCGACGGATTCCATTTCCGAAGATTGCGGATATCTCCTTGAAAATCAGCTTTGTGACCATGGCGTTCATCGTGTTCAGTGGCTATCTTGGTGTCATCGATAACGTAGTGGCCCATAAATCTGGCCGCATCCGGGAGTATCTGGGTTTTAGCTATACGCTCTATCCTCCGGGAATCATGCTGAATATGACGGCACTGTACGTCTATCTCCGCAAGGAACGGCTGACCATCCGGGCGGCGCTGTTCTGGGGCCTACTGAATTGGTACGTGTTCTACATGACCGATTCTCGTATTTCCTTCCTGCTGGCGGAGGCGTTGCTGGTGGCGGCACTTTTGATGAAGTGGCTGCCAAAGGTAGTGGAAAAAGTTCAGGCGCTGTGGGCGGTGATGGCATCGTCGTTTGCGGTGTTCGCCTGCGGATCGCTGGTCATGACCATCCTCTATAATAGTGGTATCCCATGGATGCGGCGGCTGAATAGCGCCATGGAGGGACGATTAAATCTGGGGAAACGTTCCCTGATTGAGCACGGCATCAACTTTTTCGGTCAACGGATCCAATGGATTGGTAACGGATTGAATGTGGACGGCAATCTGGACGAGGGGGCCTACAACTATGTGGACTGTCTTTATGTGAAGATTCTCCAGCGGTTTGGCATCGTGTTCACAGTGGCGCTGATTGTTCTGCTAACATGGTCGATGTTCCGGCTGTGGAAGCGGAAAGAGTACCATATCCTGCTAATCAGCGCATCGGTAGCGGCCCATTGTGTGCTGGACGATTTGTCCTTCTCTCTGCATTTCAATACCTTCTGGATTGCGATGGGTGTGGCGCTTCTGGCTCCTTCCATGCTCCATTGGGACGGCAGAACCAATCAAATTCCTCCACCAATCGAATAAAACAAGGGCGTGCCGGTGGCACGCCCTTGACTGTTATTCGGTTGTGGGAAACAGCTCGGCTTCGTACTGCTTCAAAGCCTTTTCGAGGCCGGCGGATTGCAATGTGACAAGGATAGCCGGCATCAGCAAAAGCATCGGCGGAATCACAAACATCGTCAAAGCCGACACCAGCAACAAACCGATTGCGGCGGCGGTGGTGGGCAAATGAACGATTGCAAAGGTCAGTGCGGTTCGATGCAGTTCAAAGAATCCAAAGCGAAACCGAGACTGGAGGGGAATCACCCACACTAGCATCCCCAATGGAATCAGCATAGTGCCTGCGTATACCACGGAATACACGGAGAAAATGGAATTTTCTTTGCCAATGTCGGTGAGGATGCGGAAACCGGCGATTGCCAGAACCACAATCACAATCCAAAACAGTGACAGACAGATACCCCGGAGCAACTCAGCCTTAAGCGTAGCGAAGAAACGCTGATAGGGGCCGGGCTCGTCACCGTGGACACAGAAAACCACGCTATCATACAGGGCGATGCAGGAGGGGATGATGGTCAGTACCGGCAGACACAGCAGTAGCCAGAGGACACTCAATCCCAGAAAGGTGCCTACCTTGCCGGCCCAGCGAATCAGGGGGCTTTCGGAGCCAATGTGTTCACTCATTCTGTTCGCTCCCTCACATAATTCGCCGTGCCACCACTACGAGGCGTCCATCCTCGATGGACTTGTCGCAGGTGGATAGAGTAATCAGTTTCTCGCCATATTTGGGGGTGATGCCCGTATCGTACAGGGCCATGGACTTGCAGGTGCTTACGAATTCATCGAAGTCCGCCTCGTTCTTGGCATAGTCGAAGGTGTGGTAGCTGAAGCCTTTGCTCAAGTCGGCAGTGCTGATGAACACCGCAAAAATCTCATAGGTGTGATATTCGAACAGGGTGTCGAAGTAAACCAGCTTGTTATCCTGCCAGAAGCTCTTTTTCTCGTACTTATGCAGGTCGGCGAACATGGTGCCGTTGCGCATATTGTGGCCGTAAATGGTCACGTTGTCGGAAGGCTCGGTCACATCGCACTTTTCCCGGACATAGATGGTACCACAGGTGGCGTTTTCCTTGTAGAAATTCCGCCGCAGGTAGAAGTTGGGCTGATACCGGGACTGGACCACGGGATAGTCGATGGAGGTACCGGGGATTTCAATCCAGCCAATCATATCGTTGTTCAGGGTGTACATCAGCTGGTATTCCTTGATCATACCCTCAGGCACGTCCAGTGGCTCGGAGGGTACATCCACCGGTTCCGTGGGCAGCGTTTCGTCGGGGAGGCCTTCAGTGGTGGGCGGATTAGAATATGTATAATCCGTAGGCCGCATACCGGTGGTGGCGGCGTTTTTAGAGTTTTCCAGTGATTCGTATTGCCCTTTGTCCTGGGCATCGGTTACCAGCTTGTAAACGATTTGCCCCAAACAGTAGATAATTACCGCCACAAGGGCAATCACGATTACCCAAAACGGGATACTCTGCTTTTTCTTGTTGGCATTCTTGTCTTTCTTTTTCTTTTTTTGAGTCGACTCCCAAGGCTCCCTGATCACTTCGTCTTCCATGACCATGCCCTCCTTTGATATAGTTGTTTTCATATCATATCCGATTTTACCGAAAAAGTAAAGTCTTTCCCTGGGACAAGGTTGTGAAATTACTGTAAATATGTTATACTGATTCCAACGAATCACATTTCAGGAGGAAATCATCTATGATTGAACGTGCTTACGCCGATTATGCATGGGAGCAGGCGCAGACCCTTCTTGCCATCGATTCTCCCTCGGGCTATACCGATGCGGCGGCCCGGTGGGTAAAGAATGCTTTTGAGGAATTGGGGTTTTCCGCTGTCACCACTCGCAAGGGCGGTGTACTTGTGGATTTGGGCGGTGCGGACAGCATGGATGGTCTGTTGCTGGCGGCCCATGCGGATACCCTGGGGGCTATGGTCAGTCAGATCAAAGGAAACGGACGGTTGAAGCTGACTCCGCTGGGTGGCATGAACGCCAATAATGCCGAGGCGGAAAATGTCCGCATCCATACCCGTCAGGGGGGCGTCATCGAAGGTACAGCCCAGTTGGCGGATGCGTCAGTCCACGTCAATGGCGATTATAATGGGGCCAAGCGTAGCTTCGATACCATCGAGGTGGTGCTGGATGAGGATGTATCCTCGGCGGAGGATGTGAAAGAGCTGGGCGTTCAGGTGGGGGACATCGTTTGCTTCGAGCCACGGACTCGGCGGACAGCCTCCGGCTATCTCAAGAGTCGTTTTTTGGATGATAAGCTGTCGGTGGGTATCCTGCTGGGCTTTGCAAAATATCTCTGTGACCATCAGCTGACGCTGCGGCGGAGGACATGGATTCATGTGACGGTCTATGAGGAAGTGGGGCATGGCGGTTCCGGGTCGGTACCGGAGGGGGTGACCGAGGCCATCAGCGTGGATATGGGCTGTGTAGGCAACGGGCTGGACTGCACCGAGCGGAAGGTCAGTATCTGCGCTAAGGATTCCGGCGGTCCCTACAGCTACGATGTTGTGGGTGCCCTGATTGAAGCGGCGAAGGCTTCTGGTGCGGACTATGCGGTGGATGTGTACCCGTTCTACGGTTCCGATGTGGAGGCCACTCTTCGGGCTGGTGCGGATATTCGGCATGGACTGATTGGCCCCGGTGTGTACGCCAGCCACGGCTATGAACGCAGCCACATGGACGGCGTGCATAATACCCTCAAGCTCCTTTGGGGCTATCTGTGTGCCTGATGGAAAATACAGGGCGACTAAATACAAAAATGGACTCCCTCGGGTGAGGGAGTCCAAATTGTATAAGTAGGGGAGAACTTAGGCCTTGCCGGCGCAGCCCAGAACGTTGACCAGCTTGTGGCGAACCAGTTCCTTGATGTTGGCGCGGGCGGGCTTCAGGTACTCACGGGGATCGAACTTGTCGGGATGCTCGGCATAGAACTTACGGATGGTGCCGGTCATGGCCAGACGCAGGTCGGAGTCGATGTTGATCTTGCAGACAGCCAGCTGAGCGGCGCGGCGCAGCTGCTCCTCGGGAACACCGATGGCACCGGGCATAGCACCGCCGTAGGTGTTGACCATCTCGACATACTCCTGAGGAACGGAAGAAGAACCGTGCAGGACGATGGGGAAGCCGGGCAGCTTCTCGATGATGGACTCCAGGATGTCGAAGCGCAGCTGGGGATTGGTGCCGGGCTTGAACTTGTAAGCACCGTGAGAGGTGCCGATGGCGATGGCCAGGGAGTCACAGCCGGTCTTGGCAACGAACTCCTCGACCTCCTCGGGACGGGTGTAGTGAGCGTTGTCAGCGGAGACGTTGACCTCGTCCTCAACGCCGGCCAGAGCGCCCAGCTCAGCCTCAACGACGACACCGTGGTCATGAGCGTACTCGACGACCTTCTTGGTGATTTCGATGTTCTCAGCGAAGGGCTTGGAGGAAGCGTCGATCATGACGGAAGTGAAACCGCCGTCGATGCAGGACTTGCAGGTCTCGAAGCTGTCGCCGTGGTCCAGATGCAGAGCAATCGGAATCTCGGGGCACTCGATGACAGCGGCCTCGACCAGCTTCACCAGATAAGTATGGTTGGCGTAGGCGCGAGCACCCTTGGAGACCTGCAGAATAACAGGAGCCTTCTCCTCCTTACAAGCCTCGGTAATCGCCTGAACGATCTCCATGTTGTTGACGTTGAAAGCGCCGATGGCGTAGCCGCCGTCGTAGGCCTTCTTAAACATCTCGGTAGTAGTTACAAGAGCCATTGGAATCATTCCTTTCTAAAATCAGCGACCTCGGTCGCATTTATGCGGATACATTATAGCACGGCTTTTCTGCTTTTTCAACATAAATATTTTAATTGATGAATCTATGATATTTTCCATCGTGAATACCAGGGGAAAATTATACAAAATACCTATTTACGTTTTGGGGGAAATATCGTATAATGGGGGAGCGAATATATAAAAACGATAAGGAGTGTTTTTTTCGATGAAACTTTCCCCCCTTCAGATTGCAAGATACCAGTACAGCCCCAAGCTTCCGGGCATGCTGAGAAATGGTATCTCCGAGATTTGCGTCAAGAACGGCGATGCCACTGAGAGCGTTGCGGATCAGGAGAAGATTAAGGCCTTGTTCCCCAACACCTATGGCAAGAATGAGATTACCTTCCAGAAGGGTCAGAACACCAGCGAGGCCAAGTTGCAGAAGGTTGGTGTTATCCTGTCCGGCGGTCAGGCACCCGGCGGCCACAATGTCATCTGCGGTCTGTACGATGCCCTGAAGGCTACCAACAAGGACAATGTGCTGTACGGCTTCAAGGGCGGCCCCAGCGGTCTGATTGACAACGACTATCTGATTTTCGATGATGAGTATATCAACCAGTTCCGCAACACCGGCGGCTTCGACATCATCGGCTCCGGCCGTACCAAGCTGGAGACTGAGGAGCAGTTCGCCATCGTGGCCGAAAACTGCAAGAAGCACGGCATTACCGCTCTGGTCATCATCGGCGGCGACGACTCCAACACCAATGCTGCTGTTCTGGCTGAGTATTTTGCTGCCAACAACTCCGGTGTGCAGGTCATCGGCTGCCCCAAGACCATCGACGGCGACCTGAAGAACGAAGACATCGAGTGCTCCTTCGGCTTCGACACCGCCACCAAGACCTACTCTGAGATTATCGGCAACATCGAGCGTGATGCCAACTCCGCTAAGAAGTACTGGCACTTCGTCAAGGTCATGGGCCGTAGCGCTTCCCACGTTGCTCTGGAGTGCGCTCTGGAGACCCAGCCCAACATCTGCCTGATTGGCGAGGAAGTTGCCGCTAAGAAGATGTCTCTGGCTCAGATTGCCGACTACATTGCTGATTCCGTGGCTGCCCGTGCTGCCAAGGGCTGGAACTTCGGCGTTGCCATCATCCCCGAGGGCATCGTGGAGTTCGTTCCCGAGTTCTCCGTGCTGATTGCTGAGATCAACGAGCTGCTGGCCGGCGAGAAGGCTGATGCTTTCAACGCTCTGGCTACTTGGGCGGAGAAGTACGCCTTCATCGAGAACGGCCTGACCAAGGAGTCTATGGCTGTGTTCGCCATCCTGCCTGAGAACATTCAGCAGCAGCTGTTCCTGGAGCGCGACCCTCACGGCAACGTGCAGGTTTCCCTGATTGAGTCTGAGAAGCTGTTCTCTCAGCTGGTTAAGAACAATCTGGCTGCCCGTAAGCCTGCCGGCACCTACAATGGCAAGTTCTCTGCCTTGCATCATTTCCTGGGCTACGAGGGCCGCTGCGCATTCCCCTCCAACTTTGATGCAGACTACTGCTACTCTCTGGGCTACAACGCCTTCATGCTGATTCAGTACGGCTACACCGGCTATCTGTCCAAGGTTTCTAACCTGTCCAAGCCTGCTGATGAGTGGGTTGCTGGTGGTATGCCCATCACCAAGATGATGAACATCGAGCGCCGTCATGGTGCTGACAAGCCTGTTATCCGCAAGGCTCTGGTTGAGCTGGAGGGTGCTCCCTTCAAGTTCTTCGCTGAGAACCGTGCGACTTGGGCTGTGGAGACCTGCTTCGTCTACCCCGGTGCCATCCAGTACTTTGGACCCGCTGAGGTCTGCGACCTGACCACCAGAACGCTGGCTCTGGAGAAGGCCTAATCCAATATACCTCAAACGGGCGTGCGCTGCACGCCCGTTTTTCCGACTGCGATAAATTATTGTTTAGCGGTGTAACAGATACGCACCGTCCCTTGGCCCCCTCTGATGAGGGGGCTGGCAAAAATCTCTGATTTTTGACTGGGGGAGAAAAAAAACAACGTTTTCTCTCCCCCCGAGCCGCCATTCGGCGGCCCACCTCCCTCGTCAGAGGTAGGCTTTGGGTGCGGCGCTTAGTGCGCTAAACGATACTTTACTGGTTCCGGAATGCAGAAAGCCGCCCCCGAGGGCGGCTCTTTTGCGAATAAATATCAGACTCCCTTGCTCTTGGTAGCAATCTCCATCAGGCACTTGGCGATGAATTCATCCGGGGTC
>JAZQIN010000087.1:0-1963 GCA_045541155.1 Faecousia sp. | reverse complement strand
TCATTCCGAGGGAGCGTAGCGACCGTGGGAATCCGTTTTCTCTACGGATTGCGAGGAGTACGGATTGCCACGGCCCTTCGGGCCTCGCAATGACATACCTTGACTGGAGTGCGGCGCTTAAGCCGCTAAACGATAATTTAGAATCATAGTTGCGCAGGGGCAAGGACTGTGATATAATGGCGAAAATGAGGGGGGATGGGGATGTTCGCAACAACCCTGTGCTACATCACCCGTGGAGACGAGGTGCTGATGCTCCATCGGGTAAAGAAACAAAACGACATCAACAAGGATAAATGGATTGGCATCGGCGGCAAATTCGAGGGCGAGGAAAGTCCTGACGAATGTCTCCTCCGGGAAGCCTACGAGGAAACCGGCCTGACCTTGACTTCATGGAAATGCCGAGGCGTGGTGACCTTCCTTTGCGACGGCTGTGAGGGGGAGTATATGTACCTGTTCACCGCCGACGGCTTCGAGGGGACGCTGAAAGAGTGCGACGAGGGCGACCTCCAGTGGGTCAGCCGTGGATTTCTGGATGACCTGCCCAAGTGGGAAGGCGATCAGATTTTTTTGGATTTGCTTTGGCAGGATGCGCCGTTCTTCTTGCTGAAGCTGCGTTACGAAAAAGACAAACTGGTAGAGGCCGTTCTGGACGGTCGCACCATCGTAGATAAGCGAGGTACATGATGCAAACAACCAACGAAAAACAAAAACGCACCGCAAGATATCTGCAGATTTTCACAGCGGTACTGACCGTCCTGCTGGTGGGACTTCTGATTTTCGGTGCTGTGCTGCTGACCGGTCAGGAGAAGCAGCAGAGCGCTCCCTCCACCTCCACAGTGACCACATCCGCCACCACATCTTCTCAGACGCAATCCACGGAAACCACGCCTCCGGAAACCCAGCCCACGGAAACTACTCCTCCCCAGACGCAGCCTACGGAGTCTACTCCTCCCCAGACACAGCCTACGGAGACAACCCCTCCCCAGACGCAGCCCACTGAAACTACCCCTCCGGAAACCCAGCCCACCGAACCGGCTCCGGATGTACCGGAGGAGCCGCCAAAGGACCCCACCATCATCGAGGCCGAGAACAAAATCTCCGCTTTTGCGGCAAAGCACGGCTTCACACTGGCGGATTATCCGGAAAAACTGGTGGAGCTACTGGCTCGCAAGCCGGAGACGGAGGAGTATGTGCTGAATTTCCCTCTGGAATACGGCAAAGACCACCCCATCGACATCTCCGGTCATGCCAATGACGAGGGCGTGCCCCTGTTCATCCAGTGGGACAAGCAGTGGGGCTATCTGGACTACACCGGAAATGTCGCCGGCCTTGCCGCCTGCGGCCCCACCTGTATGTCCATGATTATGTACCACTTCACCCGGGATGCCAAGTATACCCCGGCTTACATGATGAAATTCGCCGAAGGCAACAGCAGCTATGCGGTAAAGGGCTACGGCACCCAGTGGGCCTTCTTCAAGGAGGGCGGCAAGGAGCTGGGTCTGGATGTGAAGGAGCTGACCTCCGAACAAATCGCCAGCGAACGCCAGATTGCACGGGTGCTGGATTCCGGACGGATCATCGTCATGAACGTGCGGCCCGGCGTGTTCACCACCATCGGACACTACTTGCTGGTGGTAGGCTACGAGGACGGTAAGTTCCGGGTCAACGACCCCAACAGCGAGATTAATTCCGCAAAGCTGTGGGAATTCGAGGAATTCTCCGACCAGATCCGCATGATGTGGTCCTTTGCGATGTAAAAGAACAGGACTGCCAATTGGCAGTCCTGTTTCGTTTGTAATAGCCTCCCACGGACATAAATTATTGTTTACACGACTACCGCAAAAACAAAATACCATGTCATTCCGAGGGAGCATAGCGAAGCGAATGTAAATTCTAGTGATTGCCAGTGGCAATCACACAATAACAAATGCGACCGTGGGAATCCGTTTTCTCTACGGATTGC
>JAZQIN010000086.1:0-4629 GCA_045541155.1 Faecousia sp. | reverse complement strand
CACTGCGTCATCAATCGTACCATCCGTCAGACGGGAATCGAAGGTAATCATACCCATATCCACGACAGAGGTCATATCGCTGACGGAAACGTAAGCGTTGTACAGAATCTCTGCCTCAAAGGCCAAGGTGGGATACTGCAGAGACAGGGTGGGAACCACCACAGGCTCCTCCTGCTCCACCACAGTGGTGGTGATTTCGCCGGTATAGATGCTCAGGGTGAAGGTCACATCGGACTTCTTTTCCAGCGTCAAGGTGGCGTTGTTGGTGGGGAATTCTACGAAGTAGTCTTCCTCGGCAATCTTATACTCATAAGTACCGGCCTCCAGCTGGATGGTGGTGCTGAAATAACCGTTGCCATCGTCGGTCATGGGCATGGTAGTGCCCCACTCGTTGAAGGAGCCACGCAAATACAAATCAGAAGGAATGTAGTTAACGGTCAGCTCAGCGGTCTCCCGATTGAAGGTAAACCGGTAGAGGCCGGTCCGGCTGGTAGTGAGGGTACAGTTGTCGGCAGTAGTGTACATGACCCAGGGGTAGTCGCCGGTGGAGTCATTGATGGTGCCGCCGTTGCCGTACCAGTCGCTGTTGTAGAGGATCTTGAACTCGTAGGTGCCGGCATCCAGCTGCATATCCACCGTGACCAGCTGCTCATCCAGCACCAGCATATTGGGGGTGGGGTTCCAGTTGTTGAAGTCACCGGACAGAACCGCAGTGGACAGGCTGCCGGGTTCATCGGGCACGGCCTCGGAAATCATCAGGCCGCCGACCTTGATTTCGTTCATCAGAACCAGATTGCCGGGAAGGGTGCCAACTGCCAGCTTCACAAAGCGGGTAGTAACGGGCTCGTCATAGGTGGTCGTGAGCCAATAGGCACCATCGGCATCCTTATTGGGGTTCAGGGTCTCCTTGTACTCAAAGAAGCTGCCGTCGGTGGAATAATAGACGTTGATATAGCGAGGCTGAACCGCACCGGCATCGTTGGCACCGGCGAACAGGTGGATGGACAGGTCGGTGATTTCCGCCTGACCGCCCAAATCGATGGTAATGATGCCCCGGGCCTCGCCGGTTTCGGAATTGTTGGTGGTCACGTTATCCACATAGCCGTTGCCGGAGTTGCGGAAGCCGAACCAGGAGTCATTGTTCACGCCGTACTGGAACACATCAGAGGCCAGACCGTCATTGAGAAGGCCCGTGAAGGGGGAGCCTTCGTAATTGGTGTAAATCATGTCCTTGCCCATGGCGATGTTGCTATCAGCGGACTGGACATAGGGCAGGCCGTAGACCCGGACATCATCCAGCAGTGCCAGCGTTTTATCCGTGACGGCCTCCAGCTTTACATAGCGGCCCACCATGGTATCAAAGGCCACATCAACGGAGAACCACTGGACCAGACGATTGCTGAGCGTATCCAACTCGCCGGCTTTTGTATAGTTGACACCGTCGATAGAAACATAAACGTTAATTGTGTCGGGCAGGTACGCATCCATACTGGAGAACACAATCGCCGACACCTGACTCAGCTGGTAACGGCTGCCCAGATCAATGACCACACTGCCGGAGCCGGAGGTGGTATCGATGCCATACCAGCCTTCAAGCGTTCCGTCGAAATCATTATTGATGGCTTCATCCAGCAAATTGCCGTCATGGCCTTCGGCAGGCGTGCCGATCTGAGTGGTGGTATGGGCGATGTTCTCCTGACCGGTCAGCTCGGTGCCGTAAATCTCTACCTCATTCAGGAACACCCAAGTAGCGTTGCTGGAAGGACCAACTTCAAGCCGGATATAACGGGCAGCGGTATCGCCGTAAATCATTTCAAGTTCCGCCCAGTAGGAAGCGGTGGCATCGGCATCCAGTGTCATGGCATCGTAATAGAGGAAATCGGTGCCATTGTTGGAGTAATAAACATTGATATATTGGGGCTGGCCGATGCTGGAACCGCTGTCGCCGTGGAAGATGTGAGTGCGGACGGAGCCCAAGCTATACGTGCGGCCCAAATCGATGGTCACATAGCCCTGACCGGCCTCATCGGTATTCTTGTTGGCACCTGCGCTGGCAAAGCCGAACCAGCCGCCGGTGAAGTCCAGCGCATCGATATATGCGCCATCGGTCAGATTGGCGATGTGGGCAGCGGTACCGGGATCAAGCGCCACATAGTCCTTGTTCAGGGCCAGATTTTCAAGGACGACCTCCTCGGATGGCTCCTCCTCCACGGTCAGGTCCACAAAGCTGACATTGGCGGCCACAGACACGTTGGTGGTGCCGTCGGTGGGGCTGATGCCGGAGAAAATCACCTTCTGACCAACCTTGGCAGCGGCCAGACGGTCGTAGTAGTACTGGGTGGCAGTGCTTTCGCCGGGATGGCAGGTCAGCAGAACCTGATCGATGGCCAGCTGGTACTCGGTGCCGCCCACGGTGTTGCTGCGGACGACCCATGCGGACTTATCGTTGTCCCACTGCGCCAGCACATTGACCGTGGAGCCGATACCGGCGTTGGCATCGGTGACCGTGCCGAAGTCGGGGGTGAACAGGACGGCCTCGCCGCTGTCCACATAGTTATCCTCGCCGGTGAACCGGGTAGCTTCCACGGGGATAAACTTCAGGAACGCACCCGGCTCCACATCGGTGCCGTTATTCAGAGCGGTAGCACCGGAAAGGCGGATGCCGTCGCCCACGGACAAGTTGCTCAGAACCTGATAGTTGGTACCGGAATACTCCACCGGATTATCGCTGGCAGCCACACCGGTCTCCCAGTCGTGGCAAGCGATTAGGAATTCTCCGGCAGCCAGCTGGATTGAGGGGGTCGAATTACCCTTACCCTCGGAGATGGACTTGACCACGTTGATTGAACGCTCCGCATCCCATGCGCAGACCACGTTGATGGTGTAACGGATGTTGGCGTTGTCAACGGTAATCAGGCCGTCATTCCAAGTGGGGGAGTAGATGAAGCAGTCGCCGGCCTTGATCACGCCGTTTCGACCGTTGATATAGATACCCTGATTGTTCAGGGCGATGGTGTTGGAACCGGTCTGCCCCAGCAGATTCCGCAGAGTCGCGGCAGCGCTGATCAGCTGTGCCTCGGTAGCAGAGGTGCTGTTTACCAGAGATACTGCGGTGTTGTAGGCGTTGCGGATCTCAAGGATGGTTGCCTCGGGGTAGTTGTAATGCCGGATGCTCTGAGCACTCTTAATCACGCCCTGCAGATTGGTCCGGGCGGTATCCACCGCATCGGTGGCGGTGCTGGACAGCTGAATCACCCGATCGGAATTGTTGGAGATGTAACCGGTAACGGTGTTGCCGGCGCTGTTCTTAGTGACGACCTTCAGGCGGCCGTTGGAGCAGACCTGTGTCACCTCGAACATGGTGAAGCGGCTCATGACCCAGCTGTGGGAGGTAGCTGTTTCGGAGGCGTAGATGTACTTGGCGGCGTTGGCAACATACAGACCGGGGGTGGGGTTGTTGCCGGTGTAATCGATTTTGGTAACGGAGCTGTCGGACTTGTAGGGCAGCACGCCGTAGCCGTTTATGTAGGAAGTGCCGATGGCGTAGTTCTTGAAGTAGACGCCGCCGCCATTGGCCTCCAGACCGGAGGAGTCAGAGGTGTTGCCCTCAACGGTGTAGATTCGACCGCCGGAGACGTACAGGCAGATGCCGATATGGGCCACGCCGCCGGAGTTCTGGAAGAACACCAAATCGCCGTACTTAGGGGTATAGGAACCGCCCTCGTACTTGGAGTACTTGTAGTAGCCTGCGCCCTTGAGCTGACGGACCCACTGGGAGCAGCTGATTTCCTTCCAGATGTACTTGTAGTCGCCCATATGGTAGCGGCCCAGATCCTTCCAGGTATTCTGGTCGGTGCAGTGGGACTGGTACAGGCACCATGACACGAAGCTGGCGCACCAGGGATAATCACTGCCGCCATAGCCAAGGCCCAAATCGCCCATGTTGTAGCTGAATTCCACATAGTTGTTTCTGCCGGAGACTTCGCCGGAGAAGTAGCCATTGGAAGCGCCCTCCTGATAGCCCAACTGGCTCAGGGCGATGGCCACCAGGTCGGTGCGGTTGTCACCGGTGATGGGGACACGCTTGTAGTTGCTGTAGTACATGCCATTCGCATAGGAGCTGGAGGGGCCGGACTGGGCACCAGGCCGGTAGGTGGCAGCGAAGGCCGGTTGCACCGTGCCGACCAGCAGGAATACCACCAGCAGCAGACTCAGCATTCTGGTCGCAAGCTTTCTCATAATTGTACATCTCCTTTTCGTTTTATGCGCAACTGCACAGTATTTCATAATAAATTTTATCAAACGAATCGGAAATTGTAAATACTATCTAATTAGAATTTTACCTGCGGCGCAAGAATTTGTCAGAACGCACAATACCCCCTTGAACATCCGTCCGCATCCAGAACACACCGGCATCCATTATCATTTAGCGCACCGGGCAAAAAACCGGCCCCCATCAGAGAGCCGGTCCAGCGTGTCAAAGAACTGTAAATTATCGTTTAGCGCACTAAGCGCCGCACTCCAGTCAAGGTATGTCATTGCGAGGCCCGAAGGGCCGTGGCAATCCGTACTCCTCGCAATCCGTAGAGAAAACGGATTCCCACGGTCGCTACGCTCCCTCGGAATGAC
>JAZQIN010000085.1:0-9589 GCA_045541155.1 Faecousia sp. | reverse complement strand
GAGGTGCCCCAGTGCGCACACTGGGGCGGAGAGGGTATATATAGCGCCGAAACCCTCTCAGTCACCGCCTTCGGCGGTGCCAGCTCTCCCAGAGGGAGAGCCAAGGCGGCTTCGCCGCTAGTGCGCTAAACAATAATTTACATTAACAACATATTACCTTGACAGAAAGAGGTTATGCTATGGCAAAGTCCACTACTGAACTGACGCCCATGCAGCGGCAGTACAATGATATAAAAGAACGGAATCAGGACTGCATTCTGTTCTTCCGGCTGGGCGACTTCTACGAGATGTTCAACGAGGATGCAAAAGTGGCTTCCAAGGAACTGGATCTGGCCCTGTCCACCCGGGGTAAGTCCAAGCCCAAGGAGGAGCAGACCCCTATGTGCGGTGTACCCTACCACAGCGTAGATTCCTACATCGCTCGACTGGTGCAGAAGGGCTACAAGGTGGCCATCTGCGAGCAGATGCAGGATCCTGCCACCACCAAGGGCCTGGTGGAGCGTGACATCACCCGTATCGTCACCCCCGGCACCGTCACAGAAAGCTGTATGCTGGACGAAAGCCGCAACAACTACATCGCCTGCATCTACGGCGAGGGTGGAAAATTCGGTCTTGCCTTCTGCGATGTGTCCACCGGTGCCTTTTTCTCCACAGTCTGCGCTGACGAGGCCTCCGCGGCATCAGAGCTGGGACGGTTCTCTCCCTCCGAGGTGATTCGGGGCGGCACCGGCGTAGACGGGCAGCAGCTGGAGGATGCGCTGTTCCGGCGCTTAAGCTGCTGCGTGGATGAAGGAAAGCCCGAGCAGTTCGATCTGTCCGCCGCCGAGCAGCTTTTGGAGCGGCACTTCGGTGCGCCCATGGCGCAGCTGGGTCTCACCGGACTGCCCACTGCCATCATCGCCAGCGGCACTCTGCTTCAGACCCTGCTGACCCTGCAAAAAAATGACCTCGCTCACATCCGTGAGCTGCAATATTACACCACCGGACGGTTCATGGAGCTGGATCTGGATGCCCGTCGAAATCTGGAGCTGACAGAAACCATGCGGTCCAAGGAAAAGAAGGGCACCCTCCTTTGGGTACTGGACAAGACCCACACCGCCATGGGCGGACGGCTGATTCGCAGCTGGCTGGAAAAGCCGCTGCTTGACCCTGTGGAAATCGGTCGCCGTCAGAGTGCGGTGGAGGAACTGGTGAATGCGCCCATTCTTCGGGGTGAGCTAATCGAAGCTCTGAAAGACGTAACGGATCTGGAGCGTGTCATGACCCGTGTGGTCACCGGCACGGTCAACTGCCGCGATTTACTGGGGCTGGCCCGTGGACTTCGGGCGCTGCCGCTGGTGAAGGCACAGCTGGCACAGGCCGATGCGTCCCTGCTGCAAAAGCTGGAGCAGACCATCGACCCCCTGACCGACTGCGCCGACCGAATCGAGCAAACCATCGTGGACGAGCCGCCGCTGACCGTTCGGGAGGGTGGCATCATCCGCAAGGGTGCCAATGCCGACGCTGACCGGCTTCGGGACATCATGGAGGGTGGCTCCGGCACGATTCTCGCCATAGAGGCGGCAGAACGGGAAAAGACCGGTATCCGAACGCTGAAAGTTAGCTTTAACCGGGTTTTCGGCTATTACATTGAAGTTTCAAAGTCCTTTATGGATCAGGTGCCTGCCCATTACGTCCGCAAGCAGACCCTCGCCAACTGCGAACGCTACATCACGCAAGAACTCAAAGAGCTGGAAGATCAGGTGCTCACCGCCAAAGATCGACTGACCGCACTGGAATATCAGATTTTCACCGAATTGCGGGAATCTCTCGCTTCTCAGGCAGCCAGAGTGCAGCTTTCCGCTGCGGCAGTGGCGGCGGCAGATGCCCTGTGCAGTCTTGCCACCGTTGCCATCCAACGTGGTTACTGCCGTCCGGAAATCAGCCTTGGCAACGAAATCTCCATCACCGATGGCCGCCATCCGGTGGTGGAAGTGATGCTGAAGGACTCCCTGTTCGTTCCCAACGACACCCGTCTAGGCGCCGCCGATGATCAGGTTTCCATCATCACCGGCCCCAACATGGCCGGTAAATCCACCTATATGCGGCAGGTGGCACTCATCGTGCTGATGGCACAGATGGGCTCCTTCGTGCCGGCACGGTCGGCCAAAATCGGTCTGGTGGACCGGGTATTCACCCGAATCGGTGCCAGCGATGATTTGGCTTCCGGTCAGTCCACCTTCATGGTGGAGATGTCTGAGGTGGCATCCATCCTGAAATACGCCACCTCCCGGAGCCTGCTGATTCTGGACCAAATCGGTCGTGGTACCTCTACTTACGACGGCATGGCCATCGCACGGGCGGTGCTGGAATATGCCGCAAGCCCTAAAAAATTGGGAGCAAAGACCCTGTTCGCCACCCACTACCATGAGCTTTCCACCATCGAGCAAGAACTGCCCAATGTCAAAAACTATAATATCGCCGTGAAGAAACGGGGCGATCAGATGATTTTCCTGCGAAAAATCATTCCCGGCGCCACCGACGACAGCTACGGCGTAGAAGTAGCCAAGCTGGCCGGCCTGCCCAACGCAGTCATCAGCCGAGCCAGAGAGATTTTGGCGGAGCTGGAAAGCCAGAACGGTGTCCAGCGTGTGGTACAGGTGCAAGAACCGGAGGATCAGATTTCCATGCTGGATTTGCGCAGCCAACAGGTCTGTGCTGCGCTAGAGGCCATCACCGTGGAAACCCTGACCCCCATCGAAGCCATGAACGAGCTTTACAAGCTGAAAAGGATGCTGGATTGATGACGAAATCTGAAACCACATGGGGCGTGCGCTATGGGCTGTTCCAGCTGGCGTTTCTACCCTCGCTTGCGACGTTGGTGCTAATTCAACTCTTTCCCGGCGCACAGGCGATTCATCTGAATTTGCTTTGCTGGACGATTAATTTCTGCTCCATTTGTGGGATATTCCACCGCTATCTTCTGGATTCCCTGAAAAATACCATTAAAAATATTAAAAGCGTTCTTGCCACGGCTGTTGTGGGCTTTCTTGTCTATCAGATTCTGATTTGGAGCCTGTCCACCGCATTGGTGTGGCTGTTCCCCCACTTTTTCAACGTTAACGATGCCAGCATCGCCGTTGTTGCCCGGCAGGACCATCTACTGATGTTTTTGGGGACCGTGGTGCTGGTGCCGCTGGTGGAGGAGGTCCTCTACCGAGGCCTGATTTTCAGCCTGATGCCCAGCCGTCCCCTTCGCTACATTGTTTCCGCAGGGGTATTCTGCACCATCCATGTGATGGGCTACATTGGCCTTTATGCGCCGCTGCATCTGCTGCTTTGCTTCGTACATTACATCCCGGCAGGGCTGGTACTGGCCTATGCCTATGAACGCAGCGGCAGCATCTTTGCCCCGACCCTAATCCATATGGCAACCAACGCCATTGCCATTCTGTCCATGAGGTGATATCGATGCCTAAAATCATGCAGCTATCCCCCCATATCGCCAACTTGATTGCCGCCGGTGAAGTAGTGGAGCGTCCAGCCTCTGTCGTCAAAGAGCTGCTGGAAAATGCCGTGGATGCCGGTGCGTCCAAAATCACCGTAGAGATTCGTGACGGCGGCATGACCTTCCTCCGGGTCACCGACAACGGCTGCGGCATGGCTCCGGAGGATGCCAAAACCGCATTCCTCCGCCACGCCACTTCCAAGCTGCGCACCGCCGATGACCTCGCCGCCATCGCCACTATGGGATTCCGGGGCGAAGCGCTGGCTGCCATTGCTTCGGTCAGCCGCATCGACCTGCTGACCAAGACTCCCGGTTCTCTCACCGGCACCAGCCTGCATCTGGAGGCTGGACAGATTACGGAGGAGACTGAGGCTGGTTGCCCCGACGGCACCACCATTATCATTAGAGATTTATTTTTCAATACCCCGGCCCGGATGAAATTCATGAAATCCGATTCCGTAGAGGGCAGCCGTGTGGCTGCAGCGGTACAACTGCAGGCACTAGCCCATCCGGAAGTAGCGATTTCTTTCATTCGTGACGGCAAGCAAACCCTCTCCACCCCCGGCACCGGCGGTCTGGAGGCGGCGGTCTACTGCGTCTACGGTCGAGAGTGCGCCCGAATGATTAAGGTGGACAGTCGCTGGGAGGGTTACTCCCTGTCCGGCTATGTCAGCAAACCCACGGACGCTCGTCCCAGCCGGTCACTGCAAACCTTTTTCGTCAACGACCGTCCGGTGAAGTCCAAACTGCTGATTACCGCACTGGAAGAAGCCTACCGAAATCAAATCATGGTGGGCAAATTCCCAGCCTGTGTGCTGCACCTGACCCTCCCGGCCCATGCGGTGGATGTGAACGTCCATCCGGCAAAGACCGAGGTAAAGTTTTTGTCGGAAAAGGCCGTTTTCGACTGCGTTCACTATGGCGTTCTGGGCGCTCTGAACAGGACTCCCGACCGCCCACAGGTGCAGTTTTCAAAACCGAAAACAGAAATCCGTCCCCTCCCGGAGAAGTCTGGCACGCCGCAAGGCGTGACTGGGGGAATCCCTCATCAGCCCAGCGTCACGCCCTCCGCCACTTCGGGGCACCTCACTCAGAAAATAGGGCAAGAGACTGCGCCTTCAAGCTTTTTCCGCACCATGAATGCGGCGGAGTTCAAGACTTTCTCTGCCGCCGTCGCTGATGCGCCGCAGCCTAAAAAAGAAGCCGCTATCGCCACCGTTTCCATGCTGGAGCGTCCGGCCCCCATGCCGGTACAGGAATCCGTCCTGACCCCTCAGCCGGAAATTCCTCCCCTGCAAGGGTGTAACACCTCTCAGTCGGCTGCGCCGACAGTTCCCCTCGAAGAGGAGTCTTTGGAGCAGACCGCTCTACCCATGCCGGAGGAAATGCAGTGGCGGATGGTGGGCGAGCTGTACAATTCCTATATTATTGTAGAGGAGGGCGACAACGCCTTCCTGATTGACAAACACGCCGCTCATGAGCGAATCCTCTTTGACAAGCTGAAAGAAAATCAGGAAGCCATCACGTCTCAGGCCCTACTGACTCCCGTTCCCGTACGGCTCAACGCCGAAGCCGCGGCGGTGCTGCTGGCAAACAAGGCACTACTGGACGAGCTGGGCTTTGAGGTGGATGAATTCGGTGAGAACACGGTCCTATTGCGACAGATTCCCATGGATTTGTCGCCGGAGGATGCGGCAGAGGCCGCAGAGGAACTGGCGGCAGATTTGCTTCGAGGTCGCCACGACAGCAAGGACACGGTTCGTGACGAGATTCTTCACACCGTTGCCTGCAAGGCCGCCATCAAGGCCGGCTGGCGCACCAACGACAAAGAACTGCTGGCCCTCGTCAAGCAAGTCATGGCACGGGAAGACCTGAAATACTGTCCCCACGGCAGACCCATCTGCGTGACCCTCAGCAAAAAACAATTGGAAAAACAGTTTAAGAGAACATAATTCTCGAAGCTAAATTATCGTTTAGCGGTGCATTGCACTTCCAAAAACCGTGTCATTGCGAGGAGCGAAGCGACGTGGCAATCTCCTGGTACAATGCAGCGATATGGAAGTTTTACAGAGATATACACAGGTATATCCACAAAACATTATCGAAAACATAACATTATACCGGGAGATTGCCACGTCGGGCTACGCCCTCCTCGCAATGACATACGTTGACTGGAGTGCAACGCTTAGTGCGTGAAACAATAATTTACCTTTACAACATTCAAGGGGGCCATAGCCCATGAACAACATCATTTGCATCGCCGGGCCAACGGCTTCCGGCAAAACTGCGCTGGCGGTGGAGTTGGCGAAGGAATTCGACGGCGAGGTGGTTTCCTGCGACTCCATGCAGGTCTATCGCCGGATGGACATCGGCACCGCCAAGCCCACAATGGAAGAACGGCAGGGCATCGTCCACCATATGCTGGATGTGGCGGAGCCGGACGAGGATTTTTCCGTCAGCCGTTATTGTGAAATGGCCGGCCCCATCATTGATGACATCCTCGCCCGGGGCAAAACCGCCATTATCGCCGGCGGCACAGGGCTTTACATGGATGCCCTTATCAAAGGAAACACCTTCGCCCCCTACCCTGCCACCGGACGGCGAGAGGAATTGGAAGAAAAGGCCGACCGGGAGGGCATCGAAGTGCTGATGGACTGGCTGAAAGAAATCGATCCCACATCCGCCGCACGGCTTCATCTTTCTGACCGGAAACGAATCATTCGGGCATTGGAGGTCTATCTGGAAACCGGCGAGACCATTACGGCCCACAATCTAAAAACCCAAGCCATTCCGCCCAAGTATCATCCCCTTTGGTTGGGATTGGATTTTTCAGAACGCAGTGAATTGTACCGCCGCATCGATTTGCGTGTGGACATTATGCTTCAGATGGGGTTAATCAACGAAATCAAAGCACTACTTGCAGAGGGCGTGCCGCCTCGATGCACCGCTATGCAGGCCATCGGCTACAAGGAATTCGTTTCCGCCCTCGAAGGCTACGGCACCATCGAAGAAGCCGCTGCGCTGGTACAGCAATCCTCACGCCGCTACGCAAAGCGGCAGCTTACCTGGTTCCGCCGGAATCAGCACATGAATTGGCTGATGCGGGACAAGGAAGAAATTCTTCCAAAAGCCCGACGGCTTATTCAGGAAAACGACAAATGAAAAATGGTAGGATGTAGGTATCCCAAAGAAAGAAGGTATACTTATGTCTGAACCGATGAATTTACAGGACGCTATTCTCAACGAGGTGCGCAAGGACAGAGTGCCCGTGACGCTCTTCTTGATGAACGGCTTCCAGCTCCGGGGTATCGTCACGGGCTTTGACAGCTTCGTGGTGGTGCTGGTGACCGATGGCAAGCAGCAGATGATCTACAAGCACGCCATTTCCACCCTTGCACCCATGAAGCAAATCAAAGCCGCAGCTATCGCATAAGTGACACAAAAAAGCGACGGAGTACACCTCCGCCGCTTTTTTATATGGTAAATTATCGTTTAGCGCACTAAGCGCCACACCCCCTTGCCTCTCCCTCTGGGAGAGGTGCCCAGTGCGCACACTGGGCGGAGAGGGTGTCCTATCATTGTTTTGACACCCTCACAGTCAAAAATCAAAGATTTTTGCCAGCTCTCCCAGAGGGAGAGCCAAGTTTGGTGCGGAGCAATCTTACACCGCTAAACACTCATTTATCTCACTAAATGACGATGGGCATGGTGAAGGTGAATTCGGTACGGCCGTCACGGCTGGTGACGGAGATATTCTCCCCGTGGGCGCAGACAATCGTCTTGACGATGTACAGCCCCAAACCCCAGCCATCCCGATTCTGGGACCGGCTCTTGTCGATTTTGTGGAATCGGTCGAACACCAGCGGCAGTTCCTCCGGCGGAATGGTCTGCCCATCATTATATATACTAATGTAGGCCTTACGCTCGTCCTCACGAATCGTCAGGCCCAACGTACCGCCAGCCGGACAGAATTTCACCGCATTATCCAACAAATTGTAAATCACCTGCGTCACATAATCGGCGTTGGCTACCGTAAATACCGGATGCTCCGGCATTTCCACCTCCACCGCAACCCCCTTGGCGTTGATTTTCTGCTCGAAGGTGATCAGCACCTGACCAGCCACCTCCTCCAAATCGAACCGGGTCTTTTTTTCCTCCGGGATGCCGGATTCGTTCTGGAGCTGGGAGATGTCCAGCATACTCCGAACCAGTCGGTTCAGCCGCCGGGTCTCATCGGAGACGATTTGCATATAGTGGCGGCTTCGCTCCGGAGGGATGGTGCCGTCCAGAATGCCATCAATGTAGCCGCCGATGGTGGTCATGGGGGTTTTCAGCTCATGGGAGACGTTGGCAACGAACTCCTGCCGCTGGTACTCGCTTTTTTGAAGGGAGGAAGCCATATTATTGAAGGCCAGAGCCAGCTCCTCCACCTCCAGCGTATAGTCATCCCGAATCTCCACTCGGGCATCCAACTCACCGTGACCAAAGGCCCGGGCAGTCCTTGCCATCTGCTTCAGAGGGGCGAACTGCCGCGTGACGAACCAGCCAATCAAAAGCACCGATGCCAGCACCACAAAGCAGGACAGCGAAATATAGATTTCCGTCATCTTATGCAGCACTGACCGGGAGCTGTTCACCGGCACCGAAACAATCACGATGCCCACAGCCTTGGAGCTTTCATCCCGGATGGCTCTGGCGCAGACATAGCGGCTCTCGGCGTACAGGCCGTGAATCAGGCCGGTGTCCCGAATGCCGTTATTGTTTACCACTTTCTGGTAGAAGTCTGGACTCACTGCCAAGCCCAAATGCTGGCATTGGAGGGTAGAATCCGAACAAAGAATAATATTTCCACTGCTGTTGCAAATGACCGCATCCGCCTCAGAGACCTGTCCGGCGATGTCCAAATCCACCAGCAGGTCCATATTATTCATAGATCCTTCCGCATGGTAGGCCTCCGCCAGCTCCGAGATGGTCTGGCCCACACCCTCCAGCCGGTCGAAGGTCGTATCCTCCAGATAATCCTCCAGCAGGGTGCGCAGAAACACGCCCACAACTGTCAGTGCCAGCAGCAGCACAATCATCGCCGCGAAAAAGGTGCGACTGTAGGTGGTTTTCATAGGACTTCGAACTTGTAACCCACGCCCCAGACGGTTTTCAGGCTCCAACCCTCGGACACACCCTCCAGCTTTTCTCTGAGCCGCTTAACGTGGACATCCACGGTGCGGCTGTCGCCGAAGTAGTCGAAGCCCCAAACCTCATCCAGCAGCTGGTTGCGGGTGTAGACCCGGTTGGGAGAGGAGGCTAGATAGAACAGCAGCTCCATTTCCTTAGGAGGCGTATCTACCTTTTTGCCGTCCACGTTCAGCTCGAAAGCGTCCATGTCAATCACCAGCTTGTCGAAAACCAGCCGCCGGGCCTTTTTCTCCGCAGTCACACCGCTGCTGCGGCGCAGAACTGCCTCGATTCGGGCCAGTACCTCCTTCATCTCGAAGGGCTTGGTGATGTAATCGTCCGCACCGGAGCGCAGGCCGGTGACCTTATCATCAGTCTCGCCCTTGGCGGTGAGCATGATCACCGGGGTCTGACTCTCCGCACGGATGGATCGGCAGACACTCCAGCCATCCATCACCGGCATCATCACATCCAGTAGAACCAAATCCGGCCGAATGGCACGGAATTTATTCAGACCCTGACCGCCGTCAGCAGCCACCGTGACCGCATAGCCCTCTTTCTCCAGATACATCTGCAAAAGCTCCGCGATATTGCGGTCGTCCTCAACGACCAGAACGGAAATGGCCATATTTCTACCTCCTGATGGTATAGTTTTGCTTTTACTATATTATAGCCGAAAATCGTCATTTAGGGTGAACGATTTGTAAATATTGCGCCCAAATTTGTGAACAGATAATTTTTTCTTGCAAATCTACCTGTTTCAGAGTATGATAGTGAAAATAAGGAATATAAATTATTGTTTACCGGCGTACCGCCGGAATGCAGAATGCAGAATGCTGAATGCAAAATGATTGTATTTCCTTTGGAAATGATGATATATTGTCGGCAACGCCGACACCATTTATTCTGCATTTTGCATTCTGAATTTTG
>JAZQIN010000084.1:0-1588 GCA_045541155.1 Faecousia sp. | reverse complement strand
GAATTTCTCCACAGGTCTGTGTCAATCACGGCCTGAATGCCCTGAAATGGGGCATTTGAGCCGAAATCAACAAGGGGTAATTCTGAAAAATGCCACTTTGCAGAATTGTAAAGGTTTTATGGTAGTTTTTAGAGGTCCCCGATAATTTATCAAAAAAATCAGCGGCACCCGGATGGGTGCCGCATATTGTTATGCCAGTTCCTTCGCCAGTGCGTCGATCTGCGCCCGGCTGTCGTCATTGAGCGCGGAGAGGATCTTGACGGTGGTATCGGTGAAGGTGATATTCTTGGACTTCTCGAACATTCCCTTCATGCCCTTCGCCGCCATGGGCGCCCAGGAGCCGTTCTCAATCAGGCCGATGGTACGGTTCTGGTAGTTCCGCTCGGTCAGGTGGTGGATAAATTCCTTCATGAAGGGGAAGATATCCGCATTATAAGTAGTGGTGGCCAGCACCAGCTTGCCGTAACGGAAGGCATCCTCCACGGCTTCCGCCATGTCGCAACGGGCCAAATCATTGACCACGACCTTCTGACCCAGCGCCTCTAGCTTTTCCGCCAGCAGCTCCACCGCCGCCTTGGTATGTCCGTAGACAGAGGTATAGGCAATCAGGATGCCCTCGCTCTCCACGCCGTAGGAAGACCAGATGTCATAGAGGTTGACATAATATCCAAGATTCTCCGTCAGCACAGGGCCATGGAGAGGGCAGATGATGGAAATATCCAGTCCGGCGGCCTTTTTCAGCAGCGCCTGTACCTGAGGGCCGTACTTGCCAACGATGCCGATGTAGTAGCGGCGTGCCTCGCAGGCCCAGTCCTCGTCTGCGTCCAGCGCGCCGAACTTGCCGAAACCGTCGGCGGAGAACAGCACCTTATCGCAGGCATCATAGGTCACGATGACCTCGGGCCAGTGAACCATCGGCGCAGTAACGAAGGTCAGAACGTGCTTGCCCAGAGAAAGGGTGTCGCCCTCGCCCACCACGATGCGGCGGTCAGCATAGTCGGTGCCAAAGAAATTCTTCATCATGGCGAAGGCCTTGGCAGAGGAAACCACCGTGGCCTCGGGATACTGCTTCAGGAAAACATCGATGTTGGCGGAGTGATCCGGCTCCATGTGCTGGACAATCAGATAGTCCGGCTTCCGATTGCCCAATGCGCCTGCGATATTGTCCAGCCACTGGGCCGTGAAATTCTTATCCACCGTGTCCATAATGGCAATCTTCTCGTCCATGATTGCGTAGGAATTATAGGCCATGCCGTTGGGCACCACATACTGCCCCTCGAACAGGTCGATAGCGTGATCGTTGACGCCGATGTACTTGATATCGTTGGTGATGGTCATAGTGATACTCCTCTATATATGTTTGCGTGCCTATTATACACGAAACTTTTAAAAAAATAAAGTGACAATATCACAGAATCGTTGTAAAATCATAGTATAATCTTGGGTGTGTAAATTATTGTTTATGCGACTACCGCAAAAACAAAATACCATGTCATTCCGAGGGAGCGTAGCGACCGTGGGAATCCGTTTTCTCTACGGATTGCGAGGAGTACGGATTGCCACGGCCCTTCGGGCCTCGCAATGACAT
>JAZQIN010000083.1:0-6978 GCA_045541155.1 Faecousia sp. | reverse complement strand
AGAACACCTGAGATTCGGTAAATTATTGTTTAGCGCACTAGCGGCGAAGCCGCTCTCGGCTCCCTCTCTGAGGGAGCCGGCAAAAATCTTTGATTTTTGACTGAGGGAGTGTCAAAACATTGATAGGACACTCCCCCAGTCACGCTGTTCGCGTGACAGCCCCCTCAGAGAGGGGGCCAAGGGATGGTGCAAACTTACACCGCTAAACGATAATTAAGCACCCCATCGGAAATGATTCACACACGAAACCGTCGGTCGTTTGACCGGCGGTTTTTCTGTAGCAAATCGGTCATACTATCTTAGAGGTGATCTTATGCCATCCATCTGGACTGAAACGACCGAACTACCACATTTTCCGCCCCTTAAAGGCAACACCCACACCGACGTGCTGATTATCGGCGGCGGCATTGCCGGATTGCTATGTGCCTACCAATTGCAACAGTCCGGAATCGACTACATTCTTGTAGAAGCCGACACCATTTGCAGCGGCATCACAAAAAACACCACTGCGAAAATCACCGCACAGCATGGTTTGATTTACCACAAACTGATTAACCGATTGGGTATCGAAAAAGCACGGCTGTATCTGGAAGCCAACCAAAAGGCATTGGACAGCTTTTCGGCCCTCTGCGCCAATATCGACTGCGACTACGCCGCATCAGATTCCTTCGTTTACGCTGTCGATGACCGCAAAAAACTGGAAGCTGAAGTGGTCGCACTGGAATCACTTGGATTTTCCCCGGCATTTCAGGATACACTTCCACTCCCCTTTTCCTCTGCCGGTGCTGTTGGGTTTCCCAAGCAGGCTCAATTTCATCCCCTGAAATTCCTCGCCGCCATCTCTAAAAATTTGCGTATCTATGCGCACACACCCATTCGAGAACTGGCACCTCGTACCGCAAAAACAGATACCGGCACCATTACCGCTGAAAAAATTATCGTCGCCACTCACTTCCCCATGCTCAACAAGCACGGTAGCTATTTCCTCAAGCTATATCAGCATCGCTCCTACTGCCTCGCTTTGGAAAACGTGCCCTCCATCGACGGGATGTATGTGGATGAAAGCCAGAAAGGCTTATCCTTCAGGACGCAGGATAATTTACTCATTCTGGGCGGTGGCAGTCATCGCACCGGTAAACAGGGTGGCAACTGGTCGGAATTAGAGGACTTCGTCCGCCGCAACTACCCACAGGCGAAGATGCACTGTCAGTGGGCAACCCAAGACTGCATGACGCTGGACGGCATTCCCTACATCGGGCAGTACTCCAGCCACACCCCGGATTTGTTTGTGGCCACCGGTTTCAATAAATGGGGTATGACCTCCTCCATGGTGGCCGCCCAGCTACTCACTAACCTAATCCAAGGCAAAGACAGCCCATATGAGGAAGTTTTCTCCCCCTCACGGAGCATTTTGCATCCCCAATTGGCTGTCAACGGTTTTGAGGCATTGACGAATCTGCTTTCTTTCACCAAGAAACGTTGCCCTCACATGGGCTGCGCACTGAAATGGAACCCACAGGAGCATAGCTGGGATTGTCCCTGTCACGGCTCCAGATTTCAGGAAAATGGTAAGCTTATCGATGGCCCTTCGACTGGAAATCTGAAAAATTGACTTTCCCTCTTGTTTTTTTCGGCAACAGAGGTTATAATACCCCAAGAAACATTTTTGGAGGTCCTATTCATGGCTGTTAAGATTGAAAAAGAAACCATCATTGGTGACGTGCTGGACATCGCCCCCCACGCTGCCCCTCTGTTTTTCGCCATCGGCATGCACTGCCTGGGCTGCCCCTCTTCTCGTGGCGAGACCGTTGAGGAGGCCTGCATGGTCCACGGCATCGACTGCGATTCCTTCTTGGCCCAGCTGAACCACTTCCTGGAGGCCTATGAGGCTGATCAGGCTGAGAAGAACGCTTAAATCACCGGCTTTGCCGTCCCGTTTGACGGGACGGCATTTCATTTCAGGAGGAACACTATGAAGCTTCCCCTTTCTCAGCGGCTGCTGGCCTGCTGCGGCTATATCAAAAACGATGACCGTGTGGCAGACATCGGCTGCGATCATGGGTACTTAGGCATCCATCTACTGAAAAGCGGCATCGCAAGCAGCATCATTGCCGCTGACGTGAACGAAGGCCCTTTGCAAAGCGCCATGCGCAACGCCCTGAAATACGGCGTTCGGGATAAAATGCGATTTTATCTTTCTGACGGCGTTCGGAGCATCCCACGCGATTTCGACACCATGGTTTGCGCCGGAATGGGTGCGGATACCATGATTTCCATTCTGGAGGCCGCCCCGTGGCTGCAAAATGAGCAGTACCGTCTGATTCTGCAATGCCAAAGCAAGCGTCCCGAATTGCGGCGGTGGCTCTACAATTCCGGCTACCGGATCCTCCGGGAAACGCTGGCGCAGGATGGCAAATTCATCTATCCGGTGATGGAGGTGGTTTACGCCCCAGCGGAGCCGCTCACCGAAGCCCAGTACCACATCACTCCTGCCCTGTTGGAAAGTGGTTCGCCGCTTTTGGGAGATTTCTACGAACGTGTCGTAAACGGAATCCACACCACCATTCAAGGGCTTGCCCGTTCCCATAGCCCCCGTTTGGTTGCGTTTCAGTCGATTCTGAACGAATTAGAGAATTTGGAGGAGCGTATCTATGGCAACTGTCGCTGATATTCTGGCTTTTCTTGATACCATCGCACCGCCGCAGATGAAAATGGATTGGGACAATGTGGGCCTGAACTGCGGTCACATGAATCGCCCTGTCACCAAAATTCTGGTGGCTCTGGACCCCTTTGACCACGTCTGCCGGGAGGCGAAGGAAATCGGAGCTGATCTTCTGGTAACGCACCATGCGCTGATTTGGAAGCCTGGCTTCGTCACTGACCGGGATGAGCAGGGCCGCAATACCCTCTATCTCATTGAAAATGGCATTGCTCACATCAACGCCCACACCAATCTGGACTGTGCTCCTGGTGGGGTCAACGACCGTCTGGCATCGGTACTGGGGCTTGAAAACATTCAGGTTGTCAATCCTATGGGCACTGATGAACAGGGGTGCCAATGGGGTCTGCTACGATGCGGCGAGGTGGCGGAACAGCCTTTGGAGGCGTTCCTTGCCACAGTGAAGGAACGACTGGGATGTGAAGGTCTACGGTATGTAGGCAGTCGTGCCGTTCGCAAAGTTGCGGTTGGCGGTGGAGCCTGCGCCAGCGAGCTGATGGACGCTGTGCACGCCGGTTGCGACACCTTCGTGACCTCTGATGTGAAGTACAACCAGTTCTGGGATGCGCAAACTGCCGGTCTGAACCTGATTGACGCAGGCCATTTCCATACGGAAAACCCCGTCGTCGCCGTCCTTGCTGAAAAAATCGGCACCGCTTTTCCGGAAATTGAAGTCAAAATCTCTGAAACCCACGCAGATTACATGAAATTCTATTGATTTTTTCGCCGAATGGTGCTAAAATATATCAGATATTTTTTGAAGGGAAGATATACTTATGTCCGGACATTCCAAATGGCATAACATCCAAAAAACCAAGGGCGCGCAGGATGCCAAGCGTGCTGCCGCTTTTACTAAAATCGCCAAGGAGCTGATTGTGGCGGTCAAGGAGGGCGGCGGTATCACCGACCCTGCCAACAACTCCCGTCTGGCCACCGTCATCACCAAGGCCAAGGCCGCCAATATGCCCAACGACAACATCAAGCGTTGTCTGGAGAAGGCTGCCGGTGCCGGCGGCGGCGACAACTACGAAGCCATCACCTACGAAGGCTACGGCCCCGGCGGCGTTGCAGTCATCGTCGAGACCATGACCGACAACCGGAACCGTACCGCTGGCTCCATGCGCCACCACTTCGACAAGTTTGGCGGCAATCTGGGCGCTTCCGGCTGCGTTAGCTGGAGTTTCGACAAGAAGGGCGTGCTGGTCATCGACAACTCCGAGGAGGAGCTGGACGAGGAAGAAGTCATGATGGATGCCATGGAGGCCGGTGCCGACGATTTCGAGGCCGACGGCGATGTGTTCACCATCTATACCCTGCCCGATGACTTCAACGACGTTGTTGCCAATCTGAACAAGTACACCTTCGTGTCCGCGCAAATCGAGATGGTGCCCCAGAACTATCAGAAGCTGGAGACTGAGGAGCATATCGCCCTCATGGAAAAGCTCATCGACATCATGGAAGATGACGACGATGTGCAGAACATCTGGCACAACTGGGAACAGGAGTAATAAAAAAACGCTGTCATTGCAGACTCGCAATGACAGCGTTTTCATTTATCCATCCTGCCACAGCGGTAGGCAGTATGGGTCCACTGATATTCCAGTTCCTCACACAAGGCAATATAGTCTTCTATTTCCTCGCGTTCCTGTTCTGTCAGCTTTGCAACGATAATATCGTATCGTTCCCTCGCTTTCTCGCACTGAATCATCAACCGCGCATATTCCTCATCTTTCAACAGTATATCCCGCACTGGATAGATACCAACTTCTAGCCAATGTTTCATTTTTTCCACCTCTTAATTATTGTATAACATTTTGTTATATATGTCAATATAACAAATCGTTTTAGTCTATACTTCTAGAAAACCTAAAACGATTGGTGGGCGCTAACATGTATCCAAGAATTCGAGATTTGAGAGAAGACAACGATTTGACCCAAAAGGATATTGCCGATTTGCTCCACTGCACACAGGTATGCTACTCTCACTACGAGAACGGTAAACGAGATATTCCGACAGCAGTTCTGGAGGCACTTGCAAACTATTACGGTGTCAGCATCGATTACCTGATGGGAAGAACAAATGTAAAAACACCATATCCTAAAAAATAAAACTGTCATTTCGAACTAGTATGCGCACTGGTTCGAAATGACAGTTTTTTATTAGTTCTTCAAACTTTGCAACGGGGCAGGAATACGGCCGCCACGGGCGATGAAATCCTCAGCAGATTCGCCGTGGACGGGCATGACAGGGGCACTGCCCAGCAGGCCACCCATCTCCACACGGTCGCCCACCACCTTACCGGGAGCGGGAATAATACGGACGGCGGTGGTCTTGGAATTGACCATACCGATTGCCGCTTCATCTGCGATGATGGCGGAAATAGTAGCGGCGGTGGTATCACCGGGGACGGCAATCATGTCCAGTCCCACAGAGCAGACGCAGGTCATGGCCTCCAGCTTATCCAGCGCCAGCACGCCGGCTTCCGCCGCGGCAATCATGCCCTCATCCTCAGACACCGGAATGAACGCACCGGACAGACCGCCCACATGGTTCGATGCCATGACACCGCCTTTTTTCACCGCATCATTCAACATTGCCAATGCGGCGGTGGTTCCATGGGTACCGCAAACCGACAGCCCCATTTCCTCAAGGATACGAGCCACGCTGTCACCCACCGCAGGGGTAGGCGCAAGGCTCAAATCCACAATGCCAAAGGGCACATTCAACCGTTTGGATGCCTCCACGCCCACGATTTGTCCCATACGGGTAATCCGGAAGGCAGTCTTTTTAATGGTCTCAGCCACCACATCGAAGGGCTGACCCTTGACGCTTTGCAGGGCATGATACACCACGCCGGGGCCGGAAACGCCTACATTCAGCACGCACTCCGGCTCGCCGACGCCGTGGAACGCACCGGCCATGAAGGGATTATCCTCCACCGCATTGGCGAACACCACCAGCTTCGCACAGCCCAGTCCATCATTATCCGCAGTCAGGGCGGCGGTCTTTTTGATGATGCGGCCCATTTCCGCAACCGCATCCATGTTGATACCGGCCTTGGTTGAGCCTACGTTAACGCTGGAACAGACTCGCTCCGTACAGCGCATGGCCTCGGGGATGGAACGAATCAACTTCCAATCACTTTCGGTACAGCCCTTCTGCACCAGTGCAGAAAAGCCGCCGATGAAATTCACGCCCACTTCCTTCGCCGCTCTGTCCATCGCCAGTGCCAGCGGCACATAAGAATCATCCCGACAGGCTGCGCCCACCAAAGAAATCGGTGTGACGGAGATTCGCTTATTGACGATGGGAATGCCGAACTCCCATTCGATATCCTGTCCGGTTTTCACCAGATTCTCCGCTTTTCTGGTAATCTTATCGTAAATTTTACGGGCGCAGACCTCCACATCGTTATCCGCACAATCCAGCAGGCTGATACCCATTGTAATTGTACGAATATCCAGATGACGCTTGTCAATCATGTCCTGCGTCTGCAAAATATCCTTCTGATTAAGCATAGTCTACCTCACACCCGATGCATGGCCTCAAAGATATCTTCTCGCTGGACACGGATCGACAGTCCCATCTCCTGACCTTTGGCATCCATGCCCTTGGACAGCTCCGCCAGAGGAACATTGCAATTGGTCACGTCCACCACCATCATCATGGTGAAATACTCCTGCATGACGGTCTGGCTGATATCCAGAATGTTCACATTATAGCCGGCAAGGGCAACACAGGTCTCGCCGATGATACCCACACGGTCTTTGCCGACCACGGTAACCACTGCTTTCATAACTCACACCTCAAAATCTGCCGCTACCCGGCTACCCAGCAGGTGGAAGAACTTTTCCTTCGCCGCAAGGTGCAGAGGGTGTTCGGCGTAATCAGTCAGCGCCTGACGGCTCTCGAACTCCGAATACAGGCAGTAGTCCATGCCACCCTGAAAACAGGCACGAATCTGCATAGCCTGCAGACCGGGAATCTGACCCACCAGCGGCTCCAGCAGAGAACCAATCAGCTTCACGGATGCGTCCTTATCCACGCCCTTCTTAAATGTATATGCAACAATATGCTTGACCATTTTCATTCTCCTTATGGTTTTTCAATGAGTGCTGTAAATTATCGTTTAGCGGCGTAAGATTGCTCCGCACCAAACTTGGCTCTCCCTCTGGGAGAGCTGGCAAAAATCTTTGATTTTTGACTGAGAGGGTGTCAAAACAATGATAGGACACCCTCTCCGCCCAGTGTGCGCACT
>JAZQIN010000082.1:0-4333 GCA_045541155.1 Faecousia sp. | reverse complement strand
GGCGAAGTGCCCGTTCTTTTGCTCCAACTTATGCTTATAAAAACCTTGAAATACATCCAGTATTCCTGCGGTTTTTACCACATAATTTGAAGCAAAATTCCTGGGCACCCACTCGAAATTGAGTTTTTAGAGGTGCCCTATCATTTAATGCACTATCGAAACTCCACGTCATTGCGATGAGCGAAGGGCCGTGGCAATCTCCTTCGTTTTCCGCAATCCGTACTCCTCGCAATAAGCAGAGAAAACGGATTCCCACGGTCGCTATGCTCCCTCGGAATGACATGGTATTTTGTTTTTGCGGTAGTCGTATAAACAATAGTTTACAGTTCTTTGACACACTGCACAGGGGAACGCCGGTGAGGCGTTCCCCTGTGGTGTCACTCCAGCTCAAATGCGCCGGTATAAAGCTGATAATAGGTGCCCTTCTGGGCAATCAGGTCCTCGTGGGTGCCACGTTCGATGATGCGTCCGTGGTCGAGCACCATGATACAATCGGAATTCATGACCGTAGACAGCCGGTGGGCGATGACAAAGGTGGTCCGCCCCTTCATCAAAGCGTCCATGCCCTTCTGGACCAGTGCTTCGGTACGGGTGTCGATGGAGGAGGTGGCCTCGTCCAGAATCATCACCGGAGGATCCGCCACCGCCGCACGGGCTATGGCAATCAGCTGCCGCTGGCCCTGAGAAAGGCTGGCACCGTTGCCGGTCAGCTCCGTATCGTAGCCCTTGGGCAGGCGGACGATGAAATCGTGGGCGTGGGCCAGCTTCGCTGCCCGGACGCATTCCTCGTCGGTGGCATCCAGTTTGCCATAGCGGATGTTGTCCATGACGGTGCCGGTGAACAGGTTGGTCTCCTGCAGTACCACGCCGAGGCTCCGCCGCAGATCCGGCTTGTGAATCTTATTGATGTTGATGCCGTCGTAGCGGATTTTGCCGTCGGCGATGTCGTAGAATCGATTGATTAGGTTGGTGATGGTGGTCTTACCGGCACCGGTGGCTCCGACGAAGGCGATTTTCTGGCCCGGATGGGCGTAGAGGGTCACATCGTGGGGCACCTGCTTCTCCGGCACATAGCCAAAGTCCACGCCGTCCATAACGATATCGCCCTTCAGCTCTGTATAGGTGAGGGTACCGTCGCCATGGGGGTGCTTCCACGCCCAGTGACCGGTGCGCTCGGCGCACTCGGTAATGTTGCCCTGATTGTCGATTTTGGCATTGACCAGCGTCACATAGCCCTCGTCTACCTCCGAATCTTCGTCCATCAGCTCAAAGATGCGCTCCGCACCGGCCAGCGCCATGACGATGGCGTTGATTTGGCTGGAAATCTGGTTGATGGGCATATTGAAGGTCCGGGAGAGCATCATGAAAGCCATCAGCTGACCGAGACTCAGCAGCCTTCCGTCGCTGCTTACGACCAGGATGCCACCCACAATCGCCAGCACGGCGTACTGCAGGTATCCCAGATTGTTGTTGATGGGACCCATGATGTTGGCGAATTTACCGGCGGAAAAGGCGTTTTTCCGAAGCTCTTCATTGAGAGAATCGAACTGGGCTTTACAGGCACTTTCGTGATTGAAGACCTTGACCACCTTTTGTCCGGTGACCATCTCCTCGATATAGCCGTTCAACGCGCCGAGGGACTTCTGCTGACCGATGAAGTATTTGCCGGATTTTCCGGCCAATATCTTGGAGACGAAGATGATGCCGGTGACCGTGACCATCATCACCGCCGTCAGAATCGGGGAAGTCGTAATCAGCGCCACGAACACCACCACCAGCGTCACCAAGGAGGAAACGCACTGGGGGATGGACTGGGAAATCATCTGCCGGAGCGTATCAGTGTCGCTGGTGTAGCGGGACATGATGTTTCCGGCGGTGTTGCTGTCGAAGTAGCGCAGGGGGAGGGTCTGCATTTTGGTGAACATACTATCCCGAATCAGCTTCAGCGTTCCCTGACTGACCCCCACCATCAGATAATTGTGCAAAAACGCACCCAGCATACCGGCGAGGAAAATAATCGCAATCTGAATCAGAAAACGCAGGACCGGCTGAAAGTCGGTGGAGCCGGAGGCAACCATCGGCAGGATGTATTCATCCACCAGCGTGCCTAAGGACTGGCTGCCCATGGTCTGGGCGAAGGAGGTCAGGACGATGCACACCAGCACGATGATTAGCACCGGAATGTGGGGTTTCATGTAGCGCAGCAGCCGCAAAAGGGTCTTTTTGGGGTCCTTTGCCATGCGACCGTCGCCACGCATTCTCACAGGCGGCATTATTCCTCCCCTCCCTTCCGCTGAGATTCGTAGACTTCACGATAAATATTGGAGCTTTGCAGCAGCTGATTGTGGGTGCCCACTGCCGCCACCTGACCGCCGTCCAGAATGATAATCATATCCGCATCCTGCACCGAGGCCACACGCTGGGCAATAATCAGCTTGGTGGTGCCGGGAATCTCCTCCCGGAAGGCCTGACGGATGGAGGCATCGGTACGGGTGTCCACCGCAGAGGTGGAATCGTCCAGAATCAGAATTTTGGGCTTTTTCAGCAGGGCACGGGCGATGCACAGCCGTTGCTTCTGACCGCCGGAGACGTTGGTGCCGCCCTGCTCGATGTGGGTATCGTACCCCTCCGGGAAGGAACGGATGAAATCATCGGCGCAGGCCAATTTGCAGGCATGGATCAGCCCCTCGTCGGTGGCGTTGGCGTTGCCCCAACGGAGGTTCTCTTTGATGGTGCCGGAGAACAGCTCGTTCTTTTGCAGCACCATGGCTACCTGATCGCGCAGGGTCTCCAAATCGTAATCCCGGACATCCACGCCGCCTACCTTCAGGCTGCCTTCGGACACATCGTACAGCCGGGGAATCAGCTGGACCAGTGTGGACTTACTGGAGCCGGTGCCGCCCAGGATGCCCACGGTGGCACCGGAGGGGATGTGCAGATTGACTTCCTTCAGTGCCCGGTGCTGGGCCGTGGCGGAATAGCGGAAGGAGACGTTTTCGAAGTCGATGGAGCCATCCTTCACCTGCTGGACGCAGTTGGCAGGGGAGACCAGATTCGGCTCCTCAGCGAGCAGCTCGTAGCACCGGCGCAGTGGGGCACGGCTCATAATCATCATCACGAACACCATGGAGAACATCATCAGCGAGCTGAGGATTTGGGTGGTGTAAGTAAACATGGAGCTGAGCTGACCGGTAGTCAGACCGCCGTTGGCCCCATTGCCGGAGGCTACCACCATCTGGGCACCCACCCAGGAAATTGACAGCATACAGGCGTAAACGCACAGCTGCATAATGGGATTGTTCAGGGCGAGAATCTTCTCCGCCTTGCAGAAATCATTAAAAATCGAACCGGAAATGCCCTTGAATTTTTCTGTTTCTCTGTCCTCGCGGACGAAACTCTTGACCACCCGGATACCCCGGACGTTCTCCTGCACCACGTTGTTGAGCTTGTCGTAGGTTTTGAATACCCGGTCGAAGATTTTGAACACCATCGGGGTCAGACACACCAGCGCCAGCACCAGCACCGGAATCGCTACCAGATAGATGGTGCTGAGCCTCGTGCTGATTCGCAGGGCCATGAACAGCGCCATCACCAGCATCATCGAGCAGCGGATGGTCATCCGGATCATCATCTGGAAAGTCATCTGCAAATGGGCCACATCCGAGGTCAGCCGGGTGACGATGGATGAGGAGGAGAATTTGTCGATGTTGCTGAAGCTGAAACTCTGGAGGTGATGGTACATATCGTGCCGCAGATTCCGGGCGAACCCCGTGGCGGCCTTGGAGGCGAACACCGCACTCATGATGCCGAAGGTCAGAGATGCCAGCGCACAGGCAACCAGCACCAGCGACTTGCGCAGCACATAGCTCATGTCCTGCAGGGCGATGCCGTAGTCGTACAGGTCCGCCATCACCAGCGGAATCAGCATCTCCATGGCAACCTCGCCGGTCATGCACAAAGGGCTGAGAATCGCCGGCCATTTATATTCCCGGATGCACCGGGCCAGTCGTTTGATCATGGAATTCCTCCTTTGGGGTAAATTGCTTTATAGAATAATGTATCACGCCTTCCGTTCCATTGCAAGAGCGGTCACAGAAATTTTACAACTGACGGCATTGGTCAGAGTGCCTATAATCCGTTTGCATATCAATTGACAATCGGTGTTTAGCAATGTATAATTTACAATGGATAGTTGGGCACCTCTAAAAACTCCCTTTCGGCGAAGTGCCCGTTCTTTTGCTCCAACTTATGCTTATAAAAACCTTGAAATACATCCAGTATTCCTGCGGTTTTTACCACATAATTTGAAGCAAAATTCCTGGGCACCCACTCG
>JAZQIN010000081.1:0-4534 GCA_045541155.1 Faecousia sp. | reverse complement strand
TTGGCCCCCTCTGACGAGGGGGCTGGCGAAAATCTTTGATTTTCGACTGGGGGAGAGAAGAATTTCAACATTTTCTCTCCCTCCGAGCCGGCGTTCGCCGGCCCACCTCCCTCATCAGAGGGAGGCTTTGGGGGCGGCGCTTAGTGCGCTAAACAATAATTTGCGGCGTTAAAGTGGGGGCAACTGACAGTTTCCGGTGAAATGACAATTGGCTTTTGCTTGCAATTTACATAACATCGGTGTATACTGATAAATAGATTTCAAAAACGGGAGTGGATGATATGCATTCGAATGATGGGACCATCGCCGCAGCGGTTCAACAGATTCTGGCCCAGCTGCGCCGTGTGGTGGTAGGCAAGGATCAGGTGCTGATTTGGACCATGGCAGCGATTCTGGCAAAGGGCCATGTTCTGCTGGAGGACATCCCCGGCGTCGGCAAGACCACCATGGCACTGGCCTTCGCCAAAACCATGGGTCTGGACTGCAATCGAGTCCAGTTCACCCCGGACGTACTGCCCTCGGATGTCACCGGCTACTCGGTTCTGCAGCAGGCAACCGGCAAGATGGTCTACCAGCCCGGTGCGGTACTGTGCAACCTGTTTCTGGCGGATGAGCTGAACCGGGCCACCTCCCGGACCCAGTCGGCTCTGCTGGAAGCCATGGAGGAAGGACAGGTCACTGTGGACGGTGTCAGCCATCCAATTCCTCAGCCCTTCACCGTCATTGCCACCCAAAACCCCACCGGTGCCGCCGGCACCCAGCTGTTACCGGACAGCCAGATGGACCGGTTCACCATTCGCCTCTCCATGGGCTACCCCTCCGTCAAGGACGAGGTGGCGATGGTCATGGACAGACGCAGAGGCGACCCCTTACAGAAGCTGGAGCCGCTGCTCACCAGCGAGATCCTCACCGCCATGCAGGATGCAGTGGCCAACACTTATATGAAGGAATCCATCGTGCGCTACATCGTAGATTTGATTAGCGCCACCCGGAACCATCCGGAGATTGCCCGAGGTGCCAGTCCCCGTGCCACGCTGGCTATGACCGCCATGGCTAAATCCATTGCTCAGATTCAGGGCCGGGACTATGTGGTTCCGGAGGATGTGCAGACGGTATACATCACCACCATCGCTCACCGGCTGCTGATGACCTCCGAGGCACAGGCCCGGGGCGTGAGCGCCGATGCGGCGCTGCGATCGATTCTTGGGGCCGTTCGGTCCCCCTCCGTCTACTGATATGACAGGGCGACGGATCCTGTACAGCCTATCGCTGGTAGGGGTGTTCTGCTTTTGTATCGCCTACCAGAAATGGCTTGCGTGGTTTTTATTATATGCGCTGCTGGGGCTGCCGGTATTTTCCCTGCTGGTAAGCCTTCCTGCCATGGTCACCGCCCGGTTTCGGCTGGAACTGCCGGAGACGGTGCCGTTGGGCCAGTCCACGGAGATTGCCATCCCCCACAATTCCTCTCTGCCCACCCCACCATGGCGGTGCAAACTGCTGGTAGAACGGCCCATGACCGGTGAGCGCTGGAAGCTCCGGGCATACGACGAGCTGCCCACCAGTCACTGCGGTGTATTAAAGGTGAAGGTCCGCAAGGCCCGCATCTATGATTATATGGGACTGGTGGGGTTGCCGATTCGTCTGGATCGGCGGCTGCGACTGGTAACGGTGGAGCCAGAGCCGGTCCCCATGGCCCAGATGCCCTCGCTGGACAGCCCCGACCACCAAAGCTGGAAGCCAAAGCCCGGCGGCGGCTTTGCGGAAAACCATGAGCTGCGGCTCTACCGCCCCGGGGACAGCATCCAGCAAATCCACTGGAAACTGTCCGCCAAGACCGGTTCGCTGATTCTGCGTGAGCCGATGGAGCCGATATACGGAACCATGCTGCTGCGCATGGACCTCAAGGGTAGCAATGGTCAGCTGGACATACTGCTGGGACAGTTGCTATGGCTGGGCCAGCGGCTTTTAGGGAAGGGCATCTCGTTCCGGATCCAGTGCCTGACAGGCAACGGTGCGGAGCAATGGGTGGTGGATTCCACTGTCGGTCTTCACAAGACCATGGCTGCGCTGATGGCCTGCCCCCGGGCGGTGCGTGGTTCTCTGCGGAGCCAGCCGGAGCCGACCCAATGGCAATTCTTTATCGGAGGTGACGGCAATGAAGGCTGAAAAAATCACCTCCTGTCTGATTACCGCCGCCGTGGCCTTTTGCATGAGCTTCGGCGGAGCAGTCTGCGTCGCCACCGGACTGGAGCTGAAGGCACACATTCCACTGCTGGCGTTAGGCTGTCTGCTGGCGGCACTGATTCCGGCGGTAGCCTACTCCATCCCCAAGGGCGGCAGAGTCCTGATGGCCGGCAGCGCACTGGCTCTGGTTTTTCTGCTGACCGATCAGAATTTCATGCATCAGCTGATGGACATCTGCCGTCAGGCGGTGACGCTGTACAGTCAGGCTTACAGCTTTCCTGTACCGGAGGTGCTGCAGCAGGCCAGGGCCAACAGCCACCTTCTGCCGCTGCTGGTTGTGGCAGGTGTGGTCAGTGTGGTGGCGGCCTGGATTATGCTCCACCGATTTCCGGCAGCGCTGGCAGTTTTTACAGCGGTGCTGCCGCTGGTCAGTTGCTTCGTAGTGACGGATACGGTGCCTCAGGTCTGGTGCCTGGTCCTATGGCTGTTTGGCATCGCCATGCTGATGCTGACACAGGCTGTACGGGTCCGCAACCCCCACACGGCAAATCGGCTGACCGGGATGCTTGCGGCACCACTGCTGCTGGTGCTGACCCTGCTGGCTATGGTGGTGCCGGAAAAGGATTTTCAACCGCCGCTCTCCCAGAAACGGGTGGATTATGCCCTGAACTGGTTGGTGGGTCGAATCCCCTTTATAGGTCAGACCTCCGACGGACAGCTGGTGCTGAATTTCGGCGGCGATTTGGAATCAGAGGTAGCACTGTCGGAGCTGGATGACTGGGACTCCAGCGAATCCGTCGTCTGCGAAATCACACCGGACTGGTCCGGCAAGATTTACCTGCGGATTCGGGATTATGATGTATACACCGGCACGGAATGGGAATCCTCCAGCCGTACCGAAAGCCTGTCGCCGCCACCGTATCTGCTGACGGACTCGATGCGGAATATCGACATCCGCATCCTTGGCAACCGGAGCCAGATGCTGGTCCCCTACTATGCGGATCAGATTCTGACGCTGGAGGATGGCAATGTCCTCCACGACCGGAGTCAACGGGAATACAGCTTTACCGTGGTGCCTCTTGGCACCGACTGGAAGACCCAGTGGCGGTACGGCGCACGGGATTACTCCATTCCCACGCCCTCTAAGGACTATCTGGAGCTGCCTGTCCAGACCAGCGAGGCCGCAGGTCAAATCCTGTCGCAAATCGGCGATCTGTCCGGGATGGATACTGTTTCTTCCGCCGAGGCCATCGCCGGATACGTCCGAAACGTTGCCCGTTATTCTCACAAGGTGGACACCATGCCCGATGACCGGGATGATTTTGCCATCTGGTTTCTGGAGGAGGCGGACCGGGGCTACTGCGTCCATTTCGCCACGGCGACCACGGTACTGCTCCGGGCCAATGGCATCCCGGCCCGTTATGTAGAAGGCTACACCTGCAATGCCAAAGCCGGAAGGGTCAACCCGGTTCAGCAGAATAAGGCCCATGCGTGGGTGGAATATTTTGTGGAAGGCGCGGGATGGGTGATGCTGGATGCCACTCCCGGTCAGGAAGAACGGCCCACCGTGGAACCAACAAAGCCCACGGAAAGCACCAACTCCCCCTCCACGGAGCATACGGAACCGTCCCAGAAGCCTTCCATCCCTGTGGAGCAGCCCACTGAGGGAACCAAGCCCTCCACTGCGCCGAAGCCCACTGTCACACCCGGTCCTGCCGGGACCGGCACCGACACGGGTGGCGGAACCACCGTGCCTTCAGAGGCCCCGGATTTCACCATGCCTCGTTGGCTGGTGCGGATTCTGCTGGGATTGGCTATCGGGGCCGGTGCGCTAGCGGTAATCGTGGGGCAATGGGCTCTCCGGCGATACCGGAAGCTGCGCCGACTGGCTGGCGGAACCCCCAACGACCGTGTGGTAGCACGCTACCGGGAGGCCTGCCGCATCGGCAAAGCCGTGAAGGTTCCGGTGCCGGAAACACTGTCCGCTCTGGCGAACAAGGCCAAATTCAGCCCCCATACCCTGACCCGGGAGGAGCTGGCCGCCGCCAATACCGCCTTTGCCAACCACTTTGCGTTGCTGGACGAGGGCCGCTGGTACCAAAAACTGCTCTGGCGCTTCCTTTTTGCGCTGTATTGAGATCATCGTATCACTGTAGGGGCCGCCCTCCCGGACGGTCCCTACAATCAGATTTTTAAAAAAGTGTTTTGGTAAATTATTGTTTAGCGGTGTAAGTTTGCACCATCCCTTGGCCCCCTCGCTGAGGGGGCTGTCACGCGAACAGCGTGACTGGGGGAGTGTCCTATCAATGTTTTGACACTCCCTCAGTCAAAAATCGAAGATTTTTGCCAG
>JAZQIN010000080.1:0-14920 GCA_045541155.1 Faecousia sp. | reverse complement strand
TTGAATCCGCAAATCATTGTTTACCGGCGTACCGCCGGAATGCAGAATGCAGAATGCTGAATGCAAAATGATTGTATTTCCTGCGGAAATGATGATATATTGTCGGCAACGCCGACACCATTTATTCTGCATTTTGCATTTTGAATTTTGCATTGCATTGCGTCAGCAATGCCATAAACAATAATTTATACTTCTTGCTTACTGTTCGGAAACAGGCGGGCATCGGTATGGGGCAGGAAGCAAGCTGCCACGAAGGAATCCATATACCCGGGGTAGGTGGAAAGCTCCAGATAGGTCATATTCGCCGCCACCTCTGTGCATTTCTCGATGGCCTGATTGCTGATGACCATGGCGTAGGCACCGGTGAGGCTGGAATTTCCAATATAGCTAAACTTCTCCAGCTCCACGTCCGGCAACATTCCGATGTTGACAGCGTTTTTCATATTAATACCGGAGCCGATGCCGCCGGCAACGTACACATGGTCTATCATATCCACCGTCATATCCACGCTTTGCAGCAAGGTATCAATGGCGGAGAAGATCGCACCCTTGGCACGGATGAAATTATCGATGTCCACCTCGTTGATGGACACCTCCCGACCGGTATCGGATTCATTGGCGGTAGCCAGCACATAACGGCCCATGCCGTGGGCATCCCGTTGAACCCGGTCGCCCTCTCGAACGAACAATCCCTTAGCATTGATGATGCCGCAGCGGAACAGCTCGGAAATGATATCAATGATGCCGGAACCGCAGATACCCACCGGTTTCTGCCCGTTGTCACCCACGATGGTCAGAGTCGGCTCCATAGTTGCCTTATCAATGGTGCAGGCCTCCACTGCGCCGTCGGTGGCACGCATACCGCAGGAGATATCGCCGCCCTCAAACGCAGGTCCGGCACTACAGGCACAGCTCATCAGGAAATCCCGATTGCCGAAAACCAATTCGCCGTTGGTGCCCAAATCGATGAACAGACTCATCTCGTCTTTATCCCAGATGCCGGAAGCCAGCGTACCGGCGGTGATGTCGCCGCCCACATAAGATCCAATGTTCGGGGCGATGACCACAGGTGCCAGCGGATTGGCAGGAAGCTTCAAATCTCCAGCCAACAGCCCCTCCCAGCCAAAAAAGCTGGGGATGTAAGGATCCATGCGAATCGGGTCTGCGTCAACGCCCAACAGCAAATGGTTCATGGTGGTATTGGCACCGATGCTCAGTCGCAGGATGCTCTGCGCAGAAATGTCAGCCGTCCGGCACAAATTTGCAATGATGGGCGTAAGCGTTTCCTTAATGATAGCATCCTGCAATTTCTTCTTGCCGCCGGAACGAGATTGCTCGATAATCCGGTTGATCACGTCTGCGCCATAGCGAATCTGGCCGTTACCGGAGGAGCCCTTTGCCAGCAGCTTGCCGGTCTGCAAATCCGTCAGCACCATGGTCACAGTGGTGGTGCCGATATCAATCGCACAGCCCACAATGGCAGTATCTACCGGATTACAGATTTCCATGCAGTGGAAGGTATCCCCATCATGGATGCCTTTGACGCAGACATGGAAGTGATGTTCCCGGAGGGTAGACGCCAGCTTTTTCATCACATTGAAGGGAACTCGAACGTTCTCCACCTCAATCACCGACTGAACGCCCCAAATCAGGCGCTCCACATCCGGCATGGTATCATCCATAGAAGGCTCTGCCATCACCACATCCAGTGCCAGAAAATCGTTGTCAAATGCGATACCGCTTTCTTTTAGAGCATTCTGGCAGTCCTCGAAAATGGCGATTTCCTTGGGGCTGGACAGGTCAGCCGTCTTCATGCGGCTCTGGTAGGCACTGGCGATATCCGGCACGAAAACCGTACAATCGCCCACAACCTTGGAATTACAGCTAAGCCGCCAGCCGGCTTCATATTCCTCGTCGGTGATGTGACGGCTCTTGATGGTGTCCAGTTGACCATCCACCAGCTTCACACGGCACTTGCCGCAGGAGCCGTTCCCGGAGCAAGGCGCATCAATCGCCACATTGGCCCGTCGAGCCAGCTCCAGCAAATTATCACCGGCGTTACATTCAATACTAACAGGGCTTCCGCCCTCGATTTGGAAGGTTACTTTCATTGGGGAAGTTCCTTTCGATAGTGCTGCTGCAAGGGAGAGTCAAGACCCTCCCCTACAATCAGGATTAGATATTACATTAGAGGCTCCATAGCAAGGACGGGGTGATTCTTCTCCGTCAGCCAGTTCAGCAGCTCCTCACAATCGGATGTAATGGTCTCGTCAGCAATGTAATCGGTGAAGTTCTCGATGCCGTACAGCTCCATGGCAGTCTTATTCAACCGCTCGCCTACGTCATCCTTCAGCTCCTTGGGCATCCAGACGATGCGCTCGATGCCACCCTCGGCAGAAATGAATTTTTTGGAGCTGATGAAGTGCCGTCCGTGACCCATATAGCCGGGGGTCTGGACACCGCCGCCGGTGCAGCTGGCCAGCTCACCAAAGGTCATGCCGGCAGGGGTCATGCCCTTGAACTCACGGTTGACCACGATGAAGCCGTTGGACATGGGCTCGATGCCGCAGATGCACTCGAAGCAGCCGCAGGAGGTCATGGGATCCTCCAGAATGGAGTAGAGGGTTACACTCTCTACAGCGCCGTGGGTGGCGTCCTTCACCATCTTGTCAACGGACTCAAAACGTCCGGTACGCTCATCGGTACAGCCCTCTTTGAAAATGGGCTGGCAAGGACCGTTGGGATCCAGCTCGTTGGTGGCCTTGGCATCCAGCCAGCTCACCGCGCCGCACAAGCCCAGACGCTCGGGAGTGACCACGCAGCAATGGGCAGGGGCGAAGGACTGACACAGGATGCAGGTATAGTAGCGGTCTACGCTCTCATCAGTCATGGAGGCCAGACGGTCGTCACGCTGAGTATAGCGAGGCATAGCAATCTCATCACGGAACTTTCCTGCCTCCACAGCATCGGTAATCAGAGTGACCTGACACTTATCCACCACCGCATCAAACTCGTTCATGACCATGACGTACAGGACTTCCGCGAAATCCTTCAGCCGCAGGCCAGCATCATAGGCGGCGTTGGACACACGAACACGAACCTGATTCCGCTGACCGGTGTGCATGACACCCTCCATGTAGTTGAACCATGCGTGGAACTTCCGCTCGATGACGGACTCGAAGTCCACCTGCATCTTCTTGCCGGCCACTTCCACATAGGTAGCCAGTGCCAGTTCCTTCGCTTCGTCAAGGTCGGGGCCGACGATGGTGATTTTATGATCCTCAATCTCGGACAGTTCCTTCATGACCACCAGCTCGGCGGTGGGATTCTTGGAGGACCAAAACTCATTATGCATATCCGCCTTACGGATGATTTCGCCCTCGAAAGCGGCGGCGAAGGCCACGGGGATGGGCAGCTCGGTGATCTTGATTTTGATATTGCGCAGCTCCAGCGACTTTTTGACGGTATCATTATGGTCGCAGACGGATTCCAGTGCGCCAGGGACCTGATTTTCACCCAAATCGTTGTCCACCACCACAGGGAAGCCCAGTGCGATGGCACCGGCGCCGGCGGAAACCACCACCGCATCGATGGCACCAAAGGTATTTACAAAGGCAGGAACACGATTCTTGGTATAATCCAGCAGGCCAGCCAAATCGCCGGGCTTGACGTTGCCGAAAATCCGCGCCGCACGGACAGCCACCGTCACCACATGAATCACGCTGGTCACATCATGGCCCAACGGCACCACACGGTACTCAAGACCCATCTTCACGCCTTCGGCACATTGCTCAATCACATCGCCAATCAGGAAGGTCAGGATGCCCTTGGACTGGTAGTCCTTCACCACCTTAATCACATTGGCGGCATTCTCCGCCTTGCCCAGCACCACCGCCACGCCAGGGATATCGCCGGTGACCAGCGGCACGCCTAGACTGCGGATGATGGGGTCAGGGACGAAGCCGATGCCGGAATCGTTGGCATAGGGGTCGCCGCCTTCCACCCATTTCAGGCCCTCGATAATCTCAGCGCCCACGGCGGTGGCAAGGCCGGCATTCAGCGCCTGTCCCAAATCCTCTTCGTTGGTAATCAGGCTTTTCAGCACGCCAACGCAGGCGGTCAGGTCACCCAGCGTCTTGACCTTCACGCCGGTGGCGGCATAAAGCGTGGGGAAATAATATGCAGTGTCAGGGAACGCAATGGGATGGTCTGCGCCGTATTTTGCGATGGCATCATTGACAGCGCCTTCGGTGAGTCCCGCAACGGCATTGCTGCCACCATAAATCAAATCGGTTAATACACTCATGATAATTTCCTCCTAGAAGTTTGATATTTTATAGCCTTTCGGCTGAATTAACAAATTTCAAAGGCTTCTCCTTGAGGAGAAGCTGGCAAAAATCTTTGATTTTTGACTGATGAGGTGTTACACTGTCACAAATTTAGACAGTTCCATATGTCCTGACACACATCCTGAAATCTCTGATTTACATCAGCGTTGGAGTAACGAACAACCTTAATCCCCAAAGATTCCAGATAACAATCACGTTCGTAATCCTTCTCTATCCCGTCAGATTCAAAATGTTGTGACCCATCCAATTCTATCACCAGTTTGGCACTTGCGATATAAAAGTCCACAATATACTGTCCTATAACCTTTTGACGATGAACGGTAACAGGCAGACTTTTGAGAAAATCATACCACAGATGTCGTTCCTCTTTGGTCATATTCTTGCGAGGGGATTCGCATTATTTGTCAGTTTTACATTCCTGTAGGAATTCATTTTGACACCTCATCCAGTATAAGCAACCATTCGGGAAACAGTCCGGGGAAAAGCACGGCGATAAGGCTCACAACTACAAAGCAAAGCGTCAGCGCAATTATCAGCCATCCAAGCAGTATCCTTAGCTTTTCCATTGCGAATCAGCTCCCGATGGACAGCTTGAAGGTGGTGAAGCCGGAGTCACCGTCCGTGGTCAAATAGACATATTCCAGCTCGTATTTCGTACCGTCATCAAAGCTCACCCGAACCGTGCCGCTCTCCTCTTCGTAAGAGCCGCCTTCGTTGATGCCGCTGTTCTTTTTGATGCCAACTTGCTCATATTCATCCACACTCCGGCCATCGACCAGCAGGATGAGAGAAACGATACTTTTCTCCAAATCGTTAAATTCAGCATCGGGATGCATCATATCCATCGCTTTTTCCAGCTCGCCGTCCTTCAGAACCGCCAGCATATCTTTTACCTGAGGTTCCGCTTCCGATTCCATGTTACAGCCGCTGATTGCCAGCAGGAACACACAAACGAGCAAAATAGAAATAACTTTTTTCATAGCCCATGACCTCACTTTTTCAAATATGCAAAGACCGGGAGGGAGGCAACTCCCTCCCGGCTCGTTTGCGGGAAATATCTCTCATCACGCCCTTGGCCCCCTCTCTGAGGGGGCTGTCAGCGTCAGCTGACTGGGGGAGTGTCCTAAATTCAATGCGACACTCCCTCCGTCTCCGCCTTACGGCGGAGCCACCTCCCTCAAAGAGGGAGGCAAGGCATACACTAATGCTTACAGATCCAGATAGCTGTCGGAGTACAGGACGTGGTTCTTGAAGATGTCGCAGGACTTGATGGTTTCCATCAGGCGCAGGTCGTTGGGGTTGACGATAGCGGAGGTCAGACCCTGCATCATACACATGGCGACCAGAGCGGAGTCCATGATGGGACGGACGTTCTTGGGTGCGCCGTTGGAGTTGTTGGACAGACCGCCGGTGGACTTCAGGCCCTTGTCGGAGAACATCTTGATGGCCTCCAGGACTTCCATCTGCTTATCCTGCATACCCTTGACAACCAGGAACAGGGGGTCGAACCACAGGTCGTCGGAGGTCATGCCCAGGGACAGACCACGCTCCAGCATATTGTCGCAGTGCATCTCACGCTCGGCGTTGTCCTTGGCGATGCCGTCAGCAGAGCACAGAGCGATACAGATAGCATCGTTTGCAGCAGCCAAATCGATGTAGCCAATACGGGAGCCGGCGTCAGCGGAGTTGACGATGGGCTTGCCGTTGGTGCGGTTATAGACCTTGATACCAGCCTCAATGGCCTTCATATTGGCGGTATCCAGAGCCAGAGGAACATTATTGAAGTTCTCCTGCAGCAGCTTAACAGCCCACATCATACGCTCGGGGCCGTCCTTCTCAGCAGGTCCGATGTTCACGTCCAGATAGGTGGCACCGGCCTTAATCTGAGCAGCGGCACGCTCCAGAATGGGAGCAGGATCACGCTCGTCCATAGCCTTGCGGATGGAGGGAGCGATGCAGTGGATACGCTCGCCGATGGTGACGAAGGTCTTGGACTCGGGGTTGTGGCCCTTGTACTTAACACCCATATCAACCACTTCAATCTTGGGCACGCGGGTCTCCAGCAGCTCCTCGAAGGACAGCTCCTTGACCTCTTCCACAGGGCCGGTAGCCTTGGCAGCACGCTCAGCCTCAGCAGCCTTCACGCCAGCCTCGTACTCCTTGTCCTTCATGTACTTGGGCAGCTGGACAGCCTCCAGAGGACCAACGATTACGTTCCAGTTGGGCAGCTTTTCCTGAATCTCACCCTTCATAACGGCAACCTTGCCGGGGATAATCAGGGTGCGGTTCTTAATCTTGTTCTCGATGTCCAGCTCCTCGAAGGTCTTCTTGACGGTGGAGGAGGACAGCTTACCAGCGGCCCAAGCCGTCAGGACGGACATACCGGAAGCGTCGGTGATAATCAGGTTTACAGGCTGGTTGCTGCGCTCCAGTTCGCCGGAGACCAGGAAGTAGGTCAGAGCGAAGTCAACAGTCAGAGCGCAGGGGCTGTTCTCGTCAGCGCCGTTCAGGGGGTAGATCTTAGCCTCCACCTTCATGGGCTTCTGAGGATCGGTGTAGATATTCTGACGCAGACCGTACAGAGGCAGAGCCTGAGCGTAGGTCATGTTCTCCATGACGATGATGGAGGCGTACTTCTCGGTGAACATGGAAGCATAGGCGGTCTGCAGGTGAGCGTCACCCTTAGCCAGCTTCGCCACATTGACAATGGAGGGGTAACCGAAGCTGCGGTCACCGTCCTTGATGGCGGTGCGGCGAACCAGAACAGCATTCGCCAGAGTTTCCTTGGCGGTAGCACCGGTGACATCCAGCACCAGATTCTTGTTGCCGGCAGCCTCCAGCTTCTTCACGGTGTCGTACAGGTCGGAGATATTCTCGGCCCACACACCCAGAGTCACGCCAGCCTCGGTGGCCAGAGCGTTCATAGCCTCCCAGTTGGAGGGGGTAGCACCGTCCAGAATCACGTTCTTGCCAGCAACAGCCAGAGCAGCCTTGGCGCAGTCCACATCCCAGCACTCCAGAATGATGTCACGGCCGGTAGCCACAGCCTTTTCCACCAAAGCGGCATAGGCGGCAGAATCGTTGCCCTTGTTGCGGACAAAGACGAACTCAACGTACATTCTCTCGCCGATGCGCTCGTAGTCAACCTTCTGCAGGTCAGCCAGCTTCTTGTCAGCATCGCAATCAGAGCAGATGCAGACGGCATACAGGTTCTTATTGACCAGAGTCTTCTCGTGGCGGAACAGGACGGTCTCGCCGCCCAGCTTGTGGTCGCCAACGGTGATGGTCTTCATAGCAGGAGCGGTGGCCTCGTTCAGAGACGCCTTCGCATCCTCGGAGAAGTAGGGGCACTTGTCGATGGACACTGCGCCCTGCGCCACCTTCATGCAGAATGCCATACAGGTGGGGCTGCCGCACTCCTTACAGTTCTTCTTAGGAGACAGCTTAAAAATGTCAAGACCTTTCAAAGCCATTGTATGTATCCTCCTTCCGAATTAGACAAGCTCAGAGATGAACTTCTTGATGGTGGCGATGGCGACAGGGTGACGCATGATGACAGCGTCAGCGCCACCAGTCAGGTTGGCAGCAGCGGTGGAAACTTCCATACCGATGGCACGCTCTTCCTGATTGCCCCATGCGGGCTCATCTTCCTCAGAAGCGGTGGATTCCTTCACACTCCAGGTGTCGATGGACACAGGAGCGATGATGGGCATCTGCAAATCCGCATCGGACTGGGCCAGAGCGGCCAGACGAATACGATCCAGCGTAGAAGCCACATACTCATAACCATAGCCAACAGCAGCGGTGCCGATGTTCATGACGATGTTCTCGGGAGCGATGGACAGGCCCTTCAGCATGATGTTCAGCTGCTTAGCCAGGTTGATATCGTCAGCAGTCTCAGCGCCGACCTTCTGACCATAGGCCAGAGCGACGGAAGCACCGACGGTCTTGTAGTCCTCGTTACGAGCGGACATCACAGCGATGTTCTTGCCCTGCAGCGCCTCGGAAATCTTGGCGAACAGCTCGCCGTCCTTTTCCATGTTCTTGCAGCCCATGATGACGATGGGCAGGTCGATGTCCTCAGCAACAGCCTTGGCATCGGCAACACAGTCGGCAACAGAGCGGTTGGCACCGTTGGGATCAGCGGACTCGAAGTTCAACGCAATGAAATCAGCGCCTTCCATAGTAGCAGCCTTCTTGGCACGCTCAGCCATGGTGGTGCAGCCGGCGTAAAACGCTACCAGACCGGGAGCGGTCCAGCTGTCGGCGGCATCGGAAATCTCCACGCCAATTTTGGGTGCATTCTCGATGGGCGCATCGAAGGTGTAGAAGGGCAGCACGTTCTGGCCGCCGATGACGATTGCCTTGTCACCGGTGCCCAGCGTCACGGCGTAAATCTTGCCGCTGTACGCTGCCGTCTTGGGAACGAAAGACATTGTAGGTATCCCCCTTGGAAATATTATTTAATGCAAAATGCATAATGCATAATGCAAAATTTATGTGGTTCGCACAAGCACAAAATTCATTCTGCATTCTGCATTTTGAATTTTGCATTACGATTGGCTTACAGTCCGATGGACTGCATGATGCCCTTGAGGGCGATTTTCATCGGGTCGGTATCCGGCAGCTTGGCGGAGGGCGAACCCTCGCAGTCACAGCGGTACACCGCCTCGTCGTGGGGCAGAACCCCCAACAGCTCCAGACCGTGCTTGTCAATTTCGGCCTTGATACCGTCATCCAGCACGCCGCCCGGGGCACGGTTGACAATCAGGCCCATCTTGCCCGGCTTCAGGTTCATCTCCGAAACCATCTCAGCGATTCGAGCCACCGCCTGAATGCCACGCCGAGAACAGTCGGAAATCAGTAGCATGGTATCCACATGAGGAAGCGTTCCCCGGGCCACATGTTCCAGACCTGCCTCGTTATCCATAACAATATAGGAATAGTTTTTGGCGTACTTATCCACCTGAGATTTCAGAACGCCGTTGACGTAGCAATAGCAGCCCTTGCCTTGGGTACGTCCCATGACAATCATGTCAAAATCGTCGTCCTCAATCAAGGCGGAATTGAACTTGAACTCGGCGTAATCCGCCTTGGTCATACCGGCTGGGATGGACTTATTCAGCTCCGACTGGGCCATTTCCTCCCGAATCTGCCCCAGAGAAATCTCCACCTCCACACCCAGAACTTCGTTCAGGTTGGAATTCGCATCCGCATCCACCACCAGCACCGGGCCATTGCCCTTCTTGCACAGGTAGTCGATAATCATGCCACAGGTGGTCGTCTTACCCACGCCGCCCTTGCCGGCCACGGCGATGGTATGAGGTGTTGCCATAGTTTGCGCTCCTTAAAAAAACGTGTTCATGCCCATATGGACACAACGATATACTATCACAGATGCGCCCTGAATTCAAGGCACATTTTCAACAAATTGCACATTTCTGTCAGTTGTTTTGGCACGGCGCGGGTTGACAACGCCAATTGAGAATGGTATAATTTTGCCAGGTAACAGGTATCCCTCTTACATATGACCGCTTGCAGCGCAAAGTGCGCTTTCTGCGAGGAGAAAATCGACGGCAAGGGCTACGAGTACGAAGGCAAGAAGTACTGCAATGAAATCTGCGCTGGTCTGGACGACCTGGACAAGGCTCTGAGCTAATCCTTTTTTTCTTTTACAAAAATCCGCAGGCTTACGCCTGCGGATTTTTCGGCTCTGCCGGGCCTGACAATGACGTAACGTTTGGGCACCTCTAAAAACTCAATTTTGAGTGGGTGCCCAGGAATTTTGCTTCAAATATTGTGGTAAAAACCGCAGGAATACTGGATATATTTCAAGGTTTTTATAAGCAAAAGAACGAGCACTTCGCTGAAAGGGAGTTTTTAGAGGTGCCCGTTTGTTAATCTTGCGAAATGACAATTACAGGTCTTTTACCTAAGCAAAAGGAGCTGCCGGAGCAGCTCCTTTTTTCTTTTACAGGTGCAGGACGCGGTCCTGAATCTCCTGGGTACGACCCTGATTCCAGTACTGGGTGCCAATGTACCCGCAGGTTCGGCGAGCCACGTTCATCTTGCTCTGATCCTTATTGCCGCACTGGGGGCAGACCCAGACCAGCTTGCCGTCCTCGTCCTCACGGATTTCAATCTCGCCGTCGAAGCCGCAGACCTGACAGTAATCAGACTTGGTGTTCAGCTCGGCGTAGATGATGTTGTCGTAAATGAACTGCATGACCTCCAGCACCGCATCGATGTTCTGCTGCATATTGGGAACCTCGATGTAGCTGATGGCACCGCCGGGGCTGAGATGCTGGAACTGGGCCTCAAAGGCCAGCTTGCTGAAGGCATCGATGTCCTCGGTGACGTGGACATGGTAGGAATTCGTGATGTAGTTCTTGTCGGTAATGCCGGGAATCATGCCAAACCGATTCTGCAGGCACTTGGCGAACTTATAGGTCGTGGACTCCAGCGGCGTGCCGTAGAGAGAGAAGTCGATGTTGTGCTTCTGCTTCCAGCCCTTGCAGGCGGAGTTCAATGCATCCATAATCTCCAACGCAAAGGGGGTTGCCTCCGGATCCGTGTGGGATTTGCCGGTCATGTACTTGACGCACTCGTAAAGTCCGGCGTAGCCCAAACTAATGGTGGAATATCCGCCGTACAGCAGCTTATCAATAGGCTCGCCCTTTTCCAGCCGGGCCAATGCGCCGTACTGCCACAGAATGGGGGCCGCATCGGACAAGGTGCCCTTGAGCCGCTCGTGACGGCACAGCAGTGCCCGGTAACACAAATCCATCCGCTCGTGGAAAATCTGCCAGAATTTATTCTTGTCCCGACCGGAGGACAGGGCAATATCCGGCAAGCTGATGGTGACCACGCCCTGATTGAAGCGGCCGTAATACTTGTGCTTGCCCGGCTCATAGTTGCCGGCGTTGGCGATATTCCCCACCCCGGCATCGGTGAACCGGTCGGGGGTCAAGAAGGAACGACAGCCCATGCAGACATATACGTCGCCCTTCAACTCCAGCATCTTCTTCTCGGAAATATAGTCCGGGACCATCCGCTTGGCGGTACACTGGGCCGCCAGCTTGGTCAGATACCAGTAGGGCGTACCCTCCCGGATGTTGTCCTCTTCCAGAACGTAAATCAGCTTGGGGAAGGCCGGGGTAATCCACACGCCCTTCTCATTCTTCACGCCCTCATAGCGCTGGCGGAGCATCTCCTCGATAATCAGAGCCAGATCCTTCTTCTCCTGCTCGTTACGGGCCTCGTTCAGGTACATGAACACCGTGATGAACGGTGCCTGACCATTGGTGGTCATGAGGGTGACCACCTGATACTGGATGGTCTGGACACCACGGTTGACCTCCTCACGGAGCCGAGTCTCCACCACCTGATCGATTTTTTCCTCGGAGGCAGTCATGCCAAAGGCCGTCAGCTCCTGCTCTACGCTCTTGCGGATTTTCTCCCGGCTGACCTGCACGAAAGGAGCCAGATGGGTCAGGGAAATAGACTGTCCGCCATACTGATTGGAAGCCACCTGCGCAATAATCTGGGTAGCGATATTGCAGGCAGTGGAGAAAGACTGCGGCTTGTCGATATAAGTACCGGAAATTACGGTGCCGTTCTGGAGCATATCCTCCAGATTCACCAGATCACAGTTGTGCATGTGCTGGGCAAAGTAATCCGAATCATGGAAATGAATGATGCCAGCATTATGGGCATCCACAATGTCCTTGGGCAACAGGATGCGGCTGGTGATGTCCTTGCTGACCTCACCGGCCATATAGTCACGCTGGACAGCGTTGATGGTGGGATTCTTGTTGGCGTTCTCCTGCTTGACCTCCTCATTGTTGCACTCAATCAGGCTAAGGATTCGGTCGTCGGTGGTATTGGACTGACGAAGCAGGCTTCGAGTATAGCGATAGGTGATATAGACCTTTGCCACCTCGAACGCGCCGTGGGCCATGATGGACTTCTCCACCAGGTCCTGAATTTCTTCCACAGAGGGGCTGCGGCCCATCTCCTCGCAGGCAATCTGCACGCTCTCGGAAATGCGGCGAATCTGCAGAGGTGTCATGCGGACGTTCTCCTCCACAGCGTTGTTGGCCTTCGTCACGGCCATCACGATTTTGTCGATGTCGAAAATCGCCTCGGCACCGTTTCTTTTGATGATTTTCATAAGCAGTTCCTCCTTGTGTGTCGCAGGGCTTATTATACTACATATTGTGTTTTTTGCAAGCCCTAATCACAAAATAATGTATTCATCGTGGGTATACCCTTTTGTGCAATATTTTTACCTATGTCATTTCTTTCCTTTGAACAAAAAAAGTATGATCCAGGTCCTTCATTGGAAAGAATTCTTTGAATTATATCGCCAAATATGATATGATTCTCACAGTAAAGCGTCCATACTTTGTCTGATTTCAGGAAGGAGCCAACCATTATGGGAGAATTTTTCGGCAATTTGCCAAATGGCACAATCGCCCAGCTTTACACCATATCTTGTGGCCCGCTGACCGCCAAGGTCACAAATTATGGGGCCACACTGGTAAATCTGCTGGTACCGGACAGCAACGGTACGGTGGCGGATGTGGTGCTGGGCTATGAAGATGTGACCGGCTACGCCCAAGGCCATTCCTATCTGGGAGCCACCATCGGCCGCAACGCCAATCGAATCAAAAATGCCTGCTTCGTGCTGGATAATAAGACTTGGACGCTCCCCTCCTTTATGGGCCCCCACAGCCTCCACAGCGGCCCCGACTGCTTCCACAAGCGGCTTTGGGAAACGGAACAGGCCACCGACCATAGCATCACCTTCCGATTATTCAGTCCCCACGGCGACCAGGGCTTCCCCGGCAACGCACAGGTCCGGGTGACATATACATTGAATTACCCCTCCTCTCTGACTGTCTCTTACGATGCGGTTTGTGACCGGGTGAGCGTGTTCAATATGACCAATCACAGCTACTTCAATCTGGCCGGTCACCATCGTCCGGAACAGGCCATGGACCAGACTCTGATGCTCCCAGCCCGTCGCTACACCCAGTGCAACTGGATGAACATCCCCACCGGTCAGCTTCGTCCGGTGGACGGGACCCCACTGGATTTCCGGATTCCCAAGCCCATCGGACAGGATATCCGAGGCTTTTTTCGAGGATACGACCACAATTTCGAAGTCTTTTGCGCCCCCTGCGCCATTCTGCGTGACCCCCACTCCGGTCGGACCATGTCCGTCACCACTGACTGCCCCGGCATCCAAATCTACACCCCCGGTGAACTGCGTGACGTGGGCAAAGGGGGCATCCGATACGGGAAACGGCCTGCCGTCTGTCTGGAAACTCAGTTCTGGCCTGACGCAGTGAATCACCCAGAATGGGTCCAGCCCTTCACAAAGGACTACCACAGCACAACCTGCTTCCAGTTCAGCTGGTAATGCACTTATGTTCCGAACGTGCATAAACTGTCCTATAAGCGTCATAGCTTATAGGAAACCACGTTCGGGAGGTATCACCATGTCAGAACGCTGTCAGGAGACGGTTCAGTGCAGACCCGATGATTTGCAGGAAGCCCTCTCCATCCACACCCGCAAAATCACCGATAGTTGCAGGGATAAAGACTGCATCGAGGATCTTCGTGTTTATTTGACGAAAAATTCTCAGTGCATTCTGGATTCCGCCGCCGGTGCCCGTGTCCGCTGTGCCGATCTTTTGTACACCTACATCGATGTAGAGCCGGTTGCCTTCGACCGCAACCACTACTGCATCGACGTAACCTTCTACTATCGCATCCTTGCCGACGCAATGGTCGGCTCTACCCGTCCGGCAGCCCTGTACGGCCTTGCGGTGTTCTCCAAACGGGCGGTGCTGTGCGGTGAGGACAGCCGTGCCCATATCTTCACCTCCGATACCCGTCTGGGCCAGCTAGACGGCCTGACGCTGGCATCCCACAACCGTCCTACTGCCGTGGTGGAGGTTCTGGATCCTATGGTACTCAGTTCCCGTGTTAAGGAAGTCTGCGACTGCCCCTGCTCCGATTCCGTCCAGATTCCCGGAGGGATTCGGGAAATGTTCGACGAGGAGCTGGTGCTATCCGGAGATCGGCGGCGACTGTTCGTGACCCTTGGGCAATTCTCTATCATCCGTCTGGAACGAGATGCCCAGCTAATTGTGCCGGTGCTGGATTACTCCATCCCCACCAAGGAATGCTGCACCGAACCGGGCAGTGCTGAAGATCCCTGCGAGATGTTTAGCCGTATCCCCTTCCCTGCCCAGCAGTTCACTCCACGAGGCTGCGACCGCAACGGCGACAACGACGACTGCGGCTGCTACACCACCACATAACGCAAAAACACCGCCGGTCACCCCGGCGGTGTTTGATTTTATATGACGAAAAACACACCGCCGGATGGCGGTGTGTTTCAGTGTGTCAAAGAACTATAAATTATTGTTTACCGGCGTACCGCCGGAATGCAGAATGCAGAATGCTGAATGCAAAATGATTGTATTTCCTGCGGAAATGATGATATATTGTCGGCAACGCCGACACCATTTATTCTGCATTTTGCATTTTGAATTTTG
>JAZQIN010000079.1:0-15786 GCA_045541155.1 Faecousia sp. | reverse complement strand
TCCTCCCTAATCGTCTTCCCACAGACCCGGCAAGTATAAAACCGGGTGCAGGAGAGGTTCTTGTCCAGATGTACATCACAGCGCAACAGCCGCCGGAACGGATGCCGCAGCCTTTCGCAAAGCTTGAATATGAGGGTCATGTGGTGGCCTCCTCTACATAGCACCAGCTCTGAGGTGGGCGCATCAGTTTAAACGAACCGTCACAGCTATATTCATGCTGATTACAGTTCTGGAAATCTCCGTAGGGGCATTTATGGCACTGTACAAAATCGCTCAACCCTTTCGGTTTATCGTAAATCACAAGATTAGAGATATGCCAGCCATACAGCGCATCATGATATGCGTAGCGGTGCAGTTGATAGTATGTCAGGCAGGATTGCTCCATAATTTGCTTATCCATTTCGTTCTGGAAAGCCGGATACGGAACACCAAAGCACCGGATACTGTCGCAGATAAACTCGCCAATAACATGTCCGTCCAGCCTTACAGGTGGCGAGGAAAGCCGGAACCAGCCCTTCGGTGCCTTGGTGCAGTAAATATAGCATTTGAATGGCGTTTTCAGTTTAGGCATGGTCTTTCTGACCTCTAGCGTTTTCTTACCGCTGGCAATCATCTCACACCACTCCGGGTGGATGCTGATTAGTGCGGCCATTAGGTGCCCTCCTTCGGCGGCTCCGGCAGGGGCATCCAGTGGGTGACCGGCATTCCCAATCCATATCCCTGCGCACATCGAACCTCGCCGCTCGCAGTTTGGTAGCAGGCATTGCGGCAGGAGATCTTAACCTGCTCCCCATCTGTGACCAACACATGCCCATCGGAATACTCCGGCAACCTTTCCGTCACCGGAATCCATTTCATTCTGCATTCTGCACTGTGCATTCTGCATTCTTCCAAAGCGTCCGCCGCCTGTTCCAGCAGCTCTCTCGCCGGCGGTGCCACCATATGCACCACACTGCGAATCTTCGTTATCAGTTCATTGGTTTTCATACAAAGTCCTTTCTATGTCTGCGATTGCCCGAAAACAGGGATAGGTGGGTTAGTTCGCTCATAGCCCCTCCATCCTGCACTGCATAGGCACCTCGAAATTGCACCACAGTACCTCTGTGCGAGCATCCTTGTTCTGGTTGTAGGACTTCCGTGTGATGCGGCTCCAGAAACACAACGATTCATCATACAGCTCCGAAGGATAGCCGCTGAGTATCACTGAACCCTTGTGCTGAAGGAGCGCTTCCAGCAGCTCCACATGGTCCTGTTCCGTCATCTCGTACCGGTACAGCTCGCCGCCTCGGGTATCCAGCAGGTATGGAGGGTCAGCGTAAATCAGAACATCCGGATAATTCCACCGGCGAATTAGCTCCAACGCTGGGCGATTCTCGATCTGGACATCCTTCAGACGGCTGGCAGCCGCCATAATGTCATGTGGCATCCGGTTCCAGTTCCGGACGCAATAAGCGCTTTCACGGCCGCAGATGTCCGTCTTGAATCCGCCGTTATCGCATGTTCGGAATCCATGGGCCATCCTGCACCGGATGGCGAACTGGTACGCACGCTCCAACTTGGTGTACGTCTTCTCCTTGCAGGCTTTCTCATAGACCTCCCGAGAGTAGGGGGTCATATGAATCATCATTGCCAGCTGTTCCGGCAATTCTCGCAGAATCTCGAAGAAGTTGACCACTTCACCGTCGATGTCGTTGATGGTCTCAATGGCAGAGGGCGGCTTGTTAAACAGCACGGCTCCACTGCCGAAATACGGCTCCAGATAGCTCTGATGGGATGGCATCAGCCCAACGATTTCCTTCGCCATGCCCCATTTACTGCCGGGGTAATTGATTAGTGCGGTCATAATCTCCTCCTAATCTCCCCCATCTGCACATCCCACCATTTCAGGCGTGCGTCACAGGGGTAGTCGCAAATGTCGTTTAGTTTACAGCCCTCGCAGGGGCTACGTTGCAGGCGGCGCATCTCGACCGGGTGAAGGTAACAGAACGCATCAATCGTGGTCACCTTCGGCTGGAAAGCCTGACGGGCATAGCCGTTGATTTGGCTTCTGCCGGTAAAGATACCGGATGCGCCACTTCTCGCAACCGATGCCGCCGGAATTGCACCGCTGGGTACAGCCCACACAGGGGTCTGGATAATGGCGGGTCATAGTCTTACCTCCCGGTTCCATGCCACCTGCGCATCATGCCTCGCCGCATAGCCTTTGTCCATCATGCGACCGCAGTCAAAGCACCGGACACGCCATGGATAGGTGTCCTGCATCTGATACTGCTCGTAGACCACATTGTCAGAGCCACAGCCGCAAGGCACCAGCCGAAAATGGCTGTCGATGCCGGGAACGACAACAGAGATAACCTCCTTGTCCATGTTACTCCTCCATCATCCGGCGGATGGCCTCCAGCTCGTCCGCATCCAGTGACCGGTCTTTCCTGTTCACATCAGGCGGCATTGACCGCCAAATCCCACGCTCCAGCCAGTTGCACAGATACGGCACATATTGTCCCCCGTCCTTTTCCCACTGCTCTGACTGTTTCCATGCGGCAAGGGTCTGTACCGCTGTCGCAAAATCCTCCTCAGTGAGAATCTGAACCTTGAATGCCTCAAAGGCAGTCCCTCTAGCACCTCTGCGCAGCTCCGGATAATCGTCCCACAGCTGACCAAAACACTCCTCCGCGGCTTCTGTTCTGTTCTTTTCTGTTCTGTTCTGTTGGGATTCCATTCCGGATTCCGAGCGGATTCCATTTTGGATTCCAGTTTTCAGTTCTAGAAGGGTCTGACACCCATCCACCGGATGATCTGTATAGGACCGGTTGGGTTTCAGCCAGAGCGCCGCCGCAATTGAGGGATATGTAAGCGGCTTTGACCGATCGTTTTTCAGACTATTGCCGATGCGCCAGTGCTTTAGCACATAAACCTCTCCAAACCGCAGAACAAACCGCTCGTCCACCAGTTTTTTCAGCATCGCCTTTCCGTTCTTTATTCTGGATGCAATACTTCCGGCACAATTAACAAACCCATCATCATCCGCATTGATACTCAGATGGGCATACATAGCCTGCGCACCTTCCGGCAAAGAATAAAAACTGTCGCTTTCGATTACCTTCCGGTGGATCATTCGTCTGTCTGCCATCATTACCTCCTATTTCGGACAGGCTGTCACGTTACACCATCGGGGCACTACCCGACGGACTTTGTTAATGAAACTCCATTCTCTGCTAGTGGAATCCGACAGGTGGAGTAGATAAATCTCCCGACAGGCAGACAAGTCCAGCGACCGCAGATAATCGCACAGTACATCAATTTCCATGTGGGTGTTTGTGATTCGATGCCGCACCTTCTCCGGAATCTTCTCGCACTGGGCAAGAATCTCTTTGTCGTAGTTGGCTTCAATGGCCAGAATGTTGACACCCGGAAAGCGATACGCAAGATTCACCGTATCCGTAGCAAATGCCAGAATGTCGCCGTCGATACGGCTCCGAAACAGAAAACCCAGCGGATCCTTTGCGTCATGAAAAGTCGTGAACGGCACGATATCGATGGTACCGACGTTGAATTGCCTTTTATGCTCCATGGCCTCAGCCGCATCGAGCGTGGCTCCTTCCAGCCCCAGAGCGAGGGCTGTCCCCTCGCTCATATAAACCGGTGTACCGTCGCTAATCAGCTTTGCGACACAGCTACTGTGGTCCTTGTGCTCATGGCTGACCAGACAGGCATCAAATTCCGACACCTTAAACCCAGCCAGCTGCTGGAGCTTCTTCCGGGTCACGCCACACTCGATAAGAATACGGGTATCCCGGTCACTGACGATGTAGGCATTTCCGTGAGAGGAGCTTGCCAAAGATTGAAATCTCAAAACGGAACCACCGCCTTCGAATCAGTCTCAGGAGCTTTCGCCTCAATGCTATCCTGAGGGGCATGATTCTTTTGATACTGAGTGGACTTCTTAATCTGATCCTTCGTCCATTCAGGAAGTTTTTCAAACACCTCATCATCCCACGCATCCATGTCCCACGTAAAGAAAGCCGTCTTGGAAGTGGGCGCAGGCATTCCCTTGGGAATGGGCATCACGCTGTCTACATTGGCGTATTCGCCGGCATCATTCAGTACCACATTGAGTTGACAAGCCTTGCCAACCTGCTCGAACAAATCCAGTTCCATGTACTCCTCATCGCTGTAATTTTTGCTATTCCAGCTCCCGAGGAGCGATCTAAGCTTGCTGGTCTTTTTAGTAGCAATGGAAAATTCCCGGCTAAGCTGCCGTTCCTCCGTCTTGCCATCGATTTCAATCGTTTCACCGGGCAGCGCCCAGACAAACTTCACCTTGTTGGAATAGTTCTTGTATAGTTCAGAGTACTGTTCGCCCAAATCCACAACGCCCACGCAGACAGCCATATACACGCCCGGCTCCACCGGAGGCGTTTTGGGTTTCGCTCGATCCTTAATTTTCATTCACACACCTCAGTTTCTTATCCTCTGCCGACACCACAAGCCGGATGACCTGCGTATCAGCGCCCTCTAAATGGGTCACGCTCTCCGCATTGTCCACGAACAGCGGCACCGAAACGCCGTGATGGCGAGACAGAGCGTTGATAATATCGATACCCACATTGATTTTCATGCCGTTGTTCAGATTCACGTAGGGCACGCCATCATAGACCACATCGCAACGATCCTCAACACCGCCGTTAGCCTGTTCCCGATACAGCCGGAACCGTGCCAGCCGGAACAGTCCGTTGATGCTGTCCTCCACGAAACGGGTCTTGTAACGGGCATATTCGTCGATAAGGAAAAGCATCTTATCAATGACTTCCAGAGCCTCTGCCGCATCCTTCGCATTCTGCCGCAGCTGTTCGATACGCTTTCTGGAATAATCCAGCATGGCTTCCTTGCTAGCGATGTCTGTCCACTTGGTGATTTCTCGCTTCACCTGGCTGATTTGATCCTGAATATCATTCTTCACGGCAATCGTGTTATCCATCATGTTGGCCAGCTCGTCGGAAAGCATCCTGACTCTGTTCTGGATGGTGGCCTTGCGCTGGACGTAATCCTCCATGTCCACGACCTCCACCACATTAGCCTCGATAGAAACAATCTGCTGTTCCTTGCCCTGCACCTCTGCCTCCAGCTGACCGATTTCCTCCAGATAGCAGGCAAGCCGATATTCCGCCTGTTCCTTTGTGTTCTTGAGAGAACCTGCCGCAGATTCCACTTCACGAAGCCGGCTGCGCTTGCGGCTTTCAAAGGCATCCATTGCCCTCTGGAGCTTATCCGCTGGCAGCACCTGACCGCAGGTGACACAAGTACCACCGGTAAACACCTCGCTGCTGATGTTGGCCCATTCATCCCGAGACCTCTGGATTTTCTCCTCCAAGCTGGAAATGAACTGCCGCTCGTTCTCCACCAGCTTCCGCTTTCCGGTAAGACGGGTCCGAAGTGCCGCTAAATCAGACTTGATTGTCTGCACGCCGGCATTACTGACCTGCTGGCTTCGGCGGAACGCCTTATTTTCGTCTTCCAGTGCATTCAGCTCCAACTGTACTTCCCGAATCTCCAGCCGCTTCTGACTAAGGGCGGTATCGTTTTCGATGGCAAGCAACTGTTCAGAAAGAGCGTCCTTCCGGGCACTCAAGGCTTCCACCTCCGACTTTGCTGCAGCAAAATCCAGCCCCTCCAAATCCTCGATGGTCTTCTGGCATTCGCTGATTCGTGCAGGAATTTCTGTCTTTGCACCAGAAAAGCCCTTGCGCTCAGCTGCCAGTTTCTTCTTATAGTCCTCCAGTTCCAGTTTGCCCATGGCTTCCAGCAGGGGCAGAAAACGCTCCTCCTGCGCCATGATTGCCCGGTCGGTCAGTGTCCCGGCCATGTCGAACAGCACTTCCCGACGCTTCTGCCAGGGCAGGTCCTTGGCAAAGTAGCTGACGGAGGTCAACAGCCGGAACACATCCTCAGAGACCATGGCCTTGATTTTTTCATCAAAGGCAGACTTCTTGCAGGGTACGCCGTTCACGTAGTATTCGCTGGTGTTGCCCTCGAAAACCTCTGTTGCGCTGCCCCGTCTGGTGCCCCAAACCTCTCTGTATTCCCGTCTGAATGTGACGATCTCACCGTCCACCAGCAGCTCTGCCTCCACGCTGGTGATAGCATCGTGGTCAGCCACCGCACCGGTAGCATCCAGAGGCTTGATTTCGATATTCTTCTCGCCGTTTCCGGCGCTGTCCTTGCCGAACAGCAGCCACGTCAGCGCATCATATACGCTGGTCTTGCCGGCGGCATTATCACCGTAAATGGCGGCACTGGCTCCGTTAAAAACCAGATGCAGCAACCGATGACACTTAAAATTTTCCAGCGAGAGTCGCTGAATCTTAATAGTTGACATTTGACTTTTCCTCCAATATTTGATATATTGGGAATGGACTACATTCCCGTGCCACTGTCAGAGGTTCCAGCTCTGGCGGTGGCTTTTTTTATTCCTCCGGCGACAGGTGGTCTCATCAGAGCACCACCGTCACCTTACCCTCAGTAATTTCGGCATTCAGGGCGCTCTCCAGATACGCCTTGATGATTTTACGGGCATCCAGCTTCCACATACCGCCGTCAGCCTCGACAAACGTGATACCGCGCTCGTTGATTCGAATCAGGAATTGAGATGCAGGTTGCTCGACCTCCTGGAAGGTGCGATAGGGGCGCAAGCTGATGATTGGACGAATGGCGGCATTGGACTGCAAATCGATACCACGCTTGGTAACTACACTAGTAGCCACACCGTTATCATTGTAGGTGACCTTACTGCCGGTGGTAATGTCAGACAAGAGTTTCAGGGCGTAATCCGTGTCAGCGGTGGATTGGAATCGAGTTCTTAAGGCAATCATTGCCTCCTCGAAAGGCAGGGTCGCCTTACCATCCCAACCGGGAACATCGGTAGCCTCGGCGACGTACAGGTAAACACGCTCATTGCGGAGTTGCTCATAGGGGTGAGTGAAGCAGTTGACTGTCTTGTGATTGGGCACCGTAATGTAAACCTTATCATGCATCCGGCAGGCCTCGGTCTTGACGAAAGCCACCAGGGCGTCCAGACTGTTCAAGTTGATGGACTGGGTCTTGTCCAGCTCCGTACGAACCTGCTTGTATCGACCGTCGCAGTCCGCAATAAAGGTTTCGCCCTCCACCTCGAAGGTTCGGGGTCTGCTGAGTTCCATGAGCTTTTCAATGGCTGCTTTAATCATTTTTCTTTCCTCCGTTAAGCAAATTTAATGATTTTAAGGGTGGCAGGGGCTTCCTGCTCCGGACCGTCCAGAGATACCTGTCCGGGAATCTGGGGAACCATTTCCACCACTTGGCACTCCCCAGTGCTGTTGTCACCTGCAATGTAAAGGCTTGTTCTGGCCGGCACTGTCGGGGCCAGATTAGACTTGACCACTACATTTACCGCAATATCCGTTCGACTATCATCCGGGGCAAATTCAATGGTCATAGTTAGTTTGCGCTTCTGGGTTGGTTTTGTGTTCGGGTCAAGGATATTCTCGATGATTTTGGACATTTCCAAGTCGACCCGTTCCTGGAAAGCGCCCTTTGCCATCTGAAGGATGGACTTGGTGTCATACTTTTGCATTACTATTCCTCCTCAGCCCACCACGCAGCCAATCAGCACGCCCAGCGCCATCAGGGCGGTGGCAGCGAGGGACAGGTCCAGCACAATAAGCCGGTTCTGGCGGCGGATGGCGGCGCCTTGGCGCTTTGCATAGCGCAGGATGGCGGCTTTCTCAGCCTGATGCTTGTGATAGTTGGCGTCGGTCTTTGCGTTGAACTCAGCGCAGGTAAACCATTTTTGTTCGTTCATTGGGGTTCCTCCTTTGTGATTTTTACAGAATTACGGGCCCGATATTTTCATCCGCCCAGGCTTCGTAGTCTTTTCCGAGAATGAGGAAAGTCCTTCTTCCGTTAGGACTAACAGAAAGGATTCTGCCAAACGGAAACACACCCGATTCGATGCAGTCGGATACCGTTTTTTGCGTCAGCCCCATTCCTCGGCTTCGGAGGTCCGCGCAAACATCTAGCAGCGTCATTCTCGCTTTACACATTTTCTATCACCTCCTCGTATATAGTCCGTTCTATTGGACATATGGTGTGTTATGCTGTTGGTGCATCGGGGATGCTCAGAATCTCCCGGATGGCTTGGACGATTTTGGGGGCATTGCGCTGACCGGTGAGGATTTTATACAGATAGCCACTGTCTACAAACAGCCCAGTCTTCTCGCTAATCCGTTCCTGAAGCCACGATTGCGTACACCCTAGGTCAATTAGCCGATATTTCACCTTTCTGCCAAAAGGTGTCAATTTTTTAACCGTACCCACTGTTCCACTCCTTTCTTGCCACTTGACAGTACGGCATAATGTACGATAAAATGGGGATGCCGGTATACCACCCCGGGGAGGAAGGAGGCATGCGCTATGGAAAAACTCATTTCCTTTCTCATGTTGCACTTCCTGCGCCTGACGAATAGCCGCTTACAGCCCAACGGGTTAGCCGTTGGCGGGTCGTGACCGTCAGTAAGCGCACTGTGAAGTGGCCGTCGTTCCGGCCGCATCCGACCGTTCACTGTCGGTGGCACCTATGTTGCCTAAAGATGAAACCGGATGCACATTTCATAGGTCAGGCGATTACACAGTGGAAAGGGCAGGTGAGAACGAGCACCTGTCCTTTTCATCGGCATTTACCCCCCATTTTATCCCACTTTTGGGGGTTAGCTAGGTACGTCGGGAATTAACAATTCCTCGACGGAGCAACCAAGCAGTTCTGCGATTTTGGGCAGCAGTTTGGCTCTTGGTTGTGTTTTTTGCGTTTCCCACAAACACACAGTCGACTGATTAACTCCAACGGCCTCCGCCAAATCCTGCTGAGTCAGCCTGCTTTTTTCTCGCATCTTTTTAAACCCCAATTCCGCATCCTCCTTTCTCAATAATATGAGAAAAAATCATTGACAAAACGCCCGGAGTATCGTATTATGAATATGTCACTAATCTTAATACTTTGAGATACCGCCGGGCGGTTTTGCCTTATGAAATGATTATATCTCATAATTATGAGTTTGTAAAGTTTATTTTCTCACTTTTATGAGATTTTGTCATTGTGCCCAAAAGCAAGCACCGCCGCTCAGCGATATTTCACAAAAATGAGGTGTTGTTATGGGTCATAGCTTTTTCGACAGATATGCTGAACTCTGCAGAACCAAAGGTGAAACGCCAAACTCAGTTGCCAAAAAAATCGGAGCATCCTCAGGAAGCGTTACCGCATGGAAAAATGGTACTGAACCCCGGTATTCTACAATCGCCAAGATTGCGGATTATTTTGAGATATCTATCGACTATCTGCTTGGAAATGACGCAGAAAAGCCCCTCATCAACGGAGATGAGGAGCTAACGGAGTATGTTCAGATGTTGAAAACAAGACCGGAGTGCCGGATGCTGTTCCAGCTATCTAAAAACGCTACCAAGGAGGACGTTGAGGCTGCTGTGCGTATCATTGAGGCACTTCGCAATAAGTAAGCGAGGTGATGCCCGATGGGCAGTAATATCTTTATCCGTCCTATTGATTTACCTAATGCTGTCCGGGCCGTTACCATTCCGAACGATGATGGTACATTTGACATTTATGTCAATGTAAATCTTCCGGAAGAACTTCAGCGTCGGGCTATCGACCATGAACTGAAACATATTAGAAAAGACCACTTTTACAACGATGATCCAGTGTGGCTCAACGAGCAAGAAGCTGGTTAAATCATTTCGGCGTTACCGAACAATTCATGAAAAAAGCAATATGCCTCTACGTCCACGGCAACGTGGCAGAGGAACTGTATTTTTAATACAGGGAAGTGAGAATATGAAAAACTGCCGCATTATCGGTCTGTGCCTTATGCTGATACTTTTCCTTTCCGTGTCCGCCAGCGCCCACGCAGGCGATACGGATTCAAATGGTGGGCACTATGATTCCGGTACCGGCGAATATCACTATCATCACGGCTACCCTGCCCATATGCATTACGATATCGATGGTGATGGCCGCCGTGACTGTCCATATGATTTTGACGATAAGACCGGCGCAAATTCCGGCTCATCCAGTGGCTCAGGCGCCTCTAATAAGTACACACCTCTAACCTATAGCGACGGTTATACAGATGGGCATGATGACGGATATGATGACGGATATGATGAGGGATATGCGGAAGGGCTTGAAGAAAGAAAGACTGTTACGCCAATCTGGGCATGGCTTGTAATAATTGCATTGGCAATCTCTAGCGTAAAATTTTATCTCGAAACTCGTAGTGCATCAACTCAAATCGCAAGTTTGCACTGCGACAGACGGGATTTAATTCATCTGCAAGAAGATAAAATCAAAAAACTCACCTCCAAACATCATGCTGCGCTCGAAGAAGAACGTGCAAGGAGCAAATCCTCTACCCAGGCGATGTTAAAGGAGTTAGACGAAACTCGGCAAAAACTAATCGAATCCAAAGCCGTTATCAAACAGCATCAACGGCAGATTTCACGAGATAGATTTCTGTTTGAATTTAAAGAATTTGGCGCCGCTGGTGTGGAATTACCAGAGGATATCTATTTCACGGACGACTTTATCCCTGTTAAAGGACTCACTTCATTAGGGCGACCTTTTGGTGATTTCACCGTATTCGTATCTCGCACTGGTTCTTGCTATCACGCTAGTCGTTCGTGTAATGGTGCTGACTGCTGCGAACACGCATACGAATCCGTTCGCTCGAAAAAGCCGTGCTCACGATGTAAGCCCACCCAATTCCATATCCCTAGGTGGTACCTAAAGGTATCTGCAATTCGCAAGCACAAATCAGAGCATAAGGTGGAGACCTCCCTATGAGAAAGATTATTTACCTACTATTCGCTTTATTTCTAGTTTTGTTCGTATGTAGTTGCACTAGCGACCATCAGGATGCTCCGCAGTATAGCAATGAATATGAACAGGGGTATGCTGACGCTGCAAGCCAGTACGAAGAATTATGCGAAGATGCTATCCAGAACTACGTCGATGAAATTAAGCATACCGATACCTATGGTGATGTGGCACTGATGCTTGAGGAAGATGCCATTGAATATGTCCGAGAAGGCTGTGACTGGCATCCCGAGGAAGCTTTGCATATCATCCAAGCCTATGAAAGAGGGGAAACGTATTACGGTAGTTACCGAATCACCGACACCGATTACAAAGAAGCTGTGCGCTCTCTATGTCGTTTCTACAGCTTTTTCTACGAGCGCGAATACCAATAAAAAATGCCGCCCCGGTACTCGCAATACCAGAGCGGCAATGTAGAAAACCCACCCACATCTCACTATAGGGGGATTCTGCCCATTTATCATAGCAGATTCGCCCCGGAAAGGCAAGGAAAATATGCCAGAATGCATCAAATGCAAGGCCGAACTGCGCCCCGGTGCTGTATTCTGTGATTCCTGCGGAAAGAAACAGACTCCAGAGCAAAGGAAGCACAAAAAGCGAGCCAATGGCACCGGCAACATCACAAAGCTATCCGGCAACCGTGCTAAACCTTGGCTTGCTCGCCGAAACGGTGTGTGCATCGGAACCTACGCCACACGTACGGCAGCCCAGAAAGCCCTTGAGAGGGTCACAGACGCAACCATCACGGATAAGTATAATCTGACCTTCCAGCAGATTTACGATGCCTGGAAGCCTGTTCAGGAGCGAAAAGTGACCAAATCTCAAATGAGCTGCTATATCACAGCGTTCAATAACTGCCCAGAACTGCACGGCAAACAGTTTCGCAAAATCAAAAAGTCAGACTTCCAGAATGTGATTATCCGTCTGGAGCAGTCTGGGAAGTCCAAGTCCATGTGCGAGAAAATGCGACAGCTGTTTTCTCAGCTCTCCAAATGGGCGCTGGCCGAGGAGATTATCCAGATGAACCATTCTCAGCATCTGGAGACCGTAGCCAAACAGCTCACCACAAAAGAAATACTCACCGATGAAGACATTAAGGCAATTCAGCAATCCAAAAATCGAGGTGCATCAATCGTCCTGATTCTATTGGCTTGTGGATGCCGTCCCAACGAGCTGTTCAATGTCCCTCTAGCGGATTGCTTCGAGGACTACTTTATCGGTGGCAGTAAAACCGCAGCCGGCACTGACCGACCAATCGTCATCTCTGCCATCGGTCTGGAATCCTATCAAGCACTGCGAGCAAAAGCCATCAGCAATCACGGTGAGAAGCTGATAGACGGCTTTGAAGGGAATCGAGACCAGCACAATTTCGCAAAGCGAGAATTTCGGGAGCTGATGAAAGAAATCGGCCGTCCTGAGGTCACGATGTACTGTTGCCGGCACACCTATATCACCAATGCGGCACGGAGCGGTGTCGACCAGCGAGCACTGCAGCAGATGGTTGGACATGTCGACAAGGAGACCACAAAGATATACACGCACCTCAATGTGGATGACCTCAGAACCGAATCAAAAAAGATGAAAACAAATGCGGTTTGTAACAAATCTGCAACACGGTCTGAAAGTTCGATTTGAATACTTTCAAAAAGTTCGCTAAACGCAGAAAAACACCCCCGAAACGTCATGTTTCTGGGGGTGTTTTTGGTGACCCGCCGGGGATTCGAACCCCGGACCCACTGCTTAAAAGGCAGTTGCTCTGCCAACTGAGCTAGCGGATCATATGGCTGGGATGGCAGGATTCGAACCTACGCATGCCAGAGTCAAAGTCTGGTGCCTTACCGCTTGGCGACATCCCAATGTTCGCGCGTCCGGCATCGGACACGCATGATATTATAACATATATAAATTCTTTTTGCAATATCTTTTTTTATCTTTTCCTGTTGGCTTGCCCGAGGAATTGACATTCAACGTCAGCGGTACTATAATATACCAAAACAACGGAAAGGATACGTTCCTATGAAAAAGTTTATTACACTGACGCTGGCCTTAATGCTTCTGCTGACGGCCTGCGGCAATCAGGCCCAGCCTCAGCCCAGTTCCACCACGTCCACCACCGCTCCGGTGACAACCACGCAGCGCCCGACTCTGCCAGAACTGCCGCAGCAGCCGGATGAGACCAAGTCCGCCCGATTCGAGGTGCTGTCCTGCTGCTTTAAGGAGCAGGTCCTGCCCACGGATTTCGAGTCCTATGTGGGTTATTTCCCGGCGGAGGAGGGAAAGGTGTATGTGGATTTGACCATGCGTGTCCGCAACACCGGCGAGAGTGCCCTTGGATCCAACGACATTACGGCATCCTTCGACTATGACGACCAGCATTACCAGATGCAGTTCGAGCTGGAGGAGAGTGCAGGCGACTTCAAGGATACCGACAAGTCCATCGCACCTGGCGAAACCGGGGTGGTTCACCTGTTCTACACGGTGGATGCGGCGGCAAAGGAGGAATCTTTGGAGGTGGCGTACACTGTTGTGGACCAGTCGGACAAGATTCAGGTGGATGACTATGTGGCTCCGGTGCTGGAGGAAAAAATTCTGCTGAACATCGGAGACATCCATACCGTTGAGGGGGCTTACACCGTCGAGGTGCTGGACTGCATGGTTTCCGACAAGCTTCAAGCCACCGGCGAGAATGCGCTGAAATATTATGTAGAGGGCTACGATGTCTTTACACTGGTTCTGAAGGTGGCCAATGAGGGCGATGAGAATCTGACGGCGCTGGAGGGCTACTACATCGATGGCGACCAAATCAAGTACGCCACGGAGGAGCTGGAGGTCGAGGAAAACAGGAAGCTGGAGTCCCTGTCCGAGCAGAACACCATCAAGGCTGGTGAGGAGGGCATTGTCCATCTGTGGGTGGCGGTGCCGATTGATACCGAAGCCGCCGGAATGATTATGCGTTTCAATATCCTTGGCGAGAGCTTCTACTGCAGCGCAGTGGGGTAAATAATAGAGAGCAAATCTGCATTTCAGCGGATTTGCTCTATTATTTATTCATTTTGGGTTCATTTGTTCTATTCAGAAGATAGTCCACAGATACTTGATGAAAGTCTGCCAAACGAATCAGCGTGGTCGTGGGAATGTCGATGTCACCTCGTTCGTAGTTGCTGTACACCCTCTGGCTGCAGGAGAGAATCTGGCCCATCTGGGTTTGTGTCATATCTTTGTCTTCCCGGAGATTACGAATTCTTGGGTAATGAGGCATACTGAGCAACTCCCTTCTGGTGTGGTATGCCCATTATACCCAGAAAATTTTTCGCTATTGACTTATAGCGAAAAATCCGCTAAAATAGTGATACAACAGAATATATCGTTTAGTGCACTATCAAAACTCCATGTCATTGCGAGCCAGCGTACATGCTGGCGTGACAATTGTTTCTGGTAGTCGCAAAAACGATAATTTGCACGAACAATAATGGAGGGAACGGCGAATGAATATCAAACGAGTAATGGCATGGCTGATAGCAATGTGTATAATAGTAGCATTTTCTGCTTGCGGTCAGAGGGAGCACACCTCACCGGAGACGACTACCGCATGCTCCCATGACTGGTGTTGGATTTCTTGCACTATGCCGATGGAGTGCTCTATATGCGGCGTATCACAGGAGACGGTAGTGGGCCATGATTTTGAAAAGGCCACTTGTATCAGTTCTAAGCGATGCAAAATATGTGACACAACACAGGGCGAACCCTACGGCCATGATTATGTAGCAGGTGTCTGCTTCCGCTGTAATGAGAGGCAAACTGGGTACTTCTTTGCGGATGAATACGGCTTCCTATCAGAGCAGGATATGGGCAGGTGGATTGAGATAACAGGGTATTCCTTTTCGAATGGCTATGTAGAGTATGATGAATCCATTCACAGTAGTGTTCATGGTAATCAGCGTGCAATGAAGTTTCTCAATGGAGTGGCTTTTGAATATGATACCAGTGAACTAATACCGTCGCCGTATCACAGCGATACAGCGCATTATTACACGGTGTCGAATGATATGGTCATTGTAGGAGATGATGAAATATCGATAGAGATAATAGAACGGGTGGTCTTGGGAGAACGGCTGGTGCTAAAGACAATTTGGAATGGTTCCAGCGAGAATTGGTTTATATTGGAAGAAATGATTGACTGGGACAGAGTCCAGAAGATTGATAACCCGGAGAATCCAGAAAAGCAAATACGCAGGTATTTCTTGAAATCCAGATAAAAAAGAAATGACCCTTGACCGTTCAGCTACTCACTCTGAAGGTCAAGGGTCATTTCTGTGAACTCTTGATATCTAACATCATTGGTTACCTCGCTTTCTTAAGTTAGACGCGACTTTCTAATTTTTTGAATTGCTTCCGTATCAATTCCTTTATTATAGTTTCTGAGAAATTTATGTCATCGGAAGGTTTGGGTGAAAGTCCGTCTTTCGATTCTGTTTTTCATCAGAATCTAAGGTTCATCAAATCATTGGAATCACCTCTTTTGTATCTATAAGATAACACAGGGAATGATATTTTGCAAGATGGAATATTGTACAAACTAAATAAAAGATATTTAGATACTATGGAGAAAACTAGTTAAAATAACTGAAATATGTTGACCTTCGGAAATGGATGTGCTATAATAAAACTGTTGGGGCGTGCTGTGGCACGCCCCAACAGTTTTCAGACTGTCAAAAAAGCACTTTCTGCGGTAAATTATCGTTTAGCTTAGCAGCGCATACGCGCTGCAATGCAGAATTCATAATGCATAATGCAGAATGAATAGTATCGGCTACGCCGATAATTTCAATCATTTCCGAAGGAAATACAATCATTTTGCATTCTGCATT
>JAZQIN010000078.1:0-4518 GCA_045541155.1 Faecousia sp. | reverse complement strand
GTCATTCCGAGGGAGCGTAGCGACCGTGGGAATCCGTTTTCTCTACGGATTGCGAGGAGTACGGATTGCCACGGCCCTTCGGGCCTCGCAATGACATACCTTGACTGGAGTGCGGCGCTTAGTGCGCTAAACGATAATTTAGTGCATCTGGAGGTAAATAGCCTCGCCGGAAATCAAATCCCAGCGGAAATGGTGGGCCAGTTCCCGGGCGGACAGCGGCTCGCACCGGTCAATCAGACCGGCAGCGTGGGCCAGATGCCCAATCAACGCCTCCGGGGTCATTCGGCTGCGTAGCTGTCCCAAATCCAAATCCCGGTCCCGTTTGCTCAGTCTGCGACCGTCGGGAGCTAACAGCATGGGTACATGACCGTAGACCGGATGAGGAAAGTCGAACAGCTCCTGTAAATACATCTGACGAGGTGCGGAACCGAGCAAATCCATTCCACGGACCACCTCCGTGACCCCAGCTTCCCCGTCATCCACCGTCACGGCTAATTGGTAGACATAACACCCATCCGCCCGACGAACTACAAAATCTCCACATCCGGTGGACAGATTCTGTTGAAATGTCCCTTGACAAAGGTCCTCCACCACATATTCCCGGTCCGGCACCATCACACGCCACGAAGGCTTCCGATCTGGCGGATTGGTCAAGTTCCGGCAGGTGCCAGCGTAGACGTAAGTGCCGTCGGATTGGTGGGGGGCGTTGACATTGTGGAGCTGGCTCCGGGTGCAATAGCAGGGGTACAGCAGTCCCCTGTCCCAGAGCATTTCAAAATATTTGTCATAGGTGGCACTGCGGCGGCTTTGCGGCTGGGTTTCCAAATCCCAGTCCAACCCCAGCCAACGCAAATCGTCCCGGAGGAGTTGGGCAAATTCATCGCTGGTGCGTTGGGTGTCCAGATCCTCCATTCGCAGGATTATATGACCGCCCCGGGAACGGACCGACAGCCACCCAATCAACGCCGCAAAGACGTTTCCAAGGTGCATCCGTCCGGAGGGGGTCGGAGCAAACCGCCCCACAGGGGGAGTGTTTCCTTCCATAAGTGGCTCCTTTCCAATGGTGAATTATCGTTTATGGCATTGCTGACGAAATGCAAAATGCAGAATTAATGGTGTCGGCGTTGCCGACAATATAACATCATTTCCGCAGGAAACACACTCAGTTTGCATTCTGCATTCCGGCGGTACGCCTAATTTACAGCACTAATCGTGGTAGTTTGGTTTCCAATTCGGTCAAATCTTCATCGGCAAGGCGGTCATAGTTGACAATCAGGCAGTGGTGGTCGGCCTCCGGAACGGGACCGTGGTAGTATTCACTGAGGGCATGAATCCGAATCCCAGCGGCAGACCAACGGGCGGTCAAGGCCTCGTCGGTCAGGTCCGTGGCAATTCGCAGCAGAAAATGTAATCCGGCATCCTGCTCCAGAATGGTGATATCCTTTGCAATGGGACTGTTTTTCAGCACTTCCACCAAACGGTTGCGGCGATTTTTGTACAGCTTGCGCATCCGATTGATGTGTTTTTCAAAATACCCCTCCCGGAGAAACCGCTCCAGGGTGTACTGCTCAAAGGAGGGCACCGTACAGCTGTAAAAGCCCAGCTTGCGGCGAAACTGCTCCATCAGTGCCGGTGGCAGCACCATATAGCTGATACGGATCGAGGGGGCAAGGGTTTTGGAGAAGGTGTTCATATAGATTACTCGCCCGGCCCGGTCCAACGCCTGCATCGACGGTATGGGTCGTGCATCGAAGCGAAATTCGGAATCGTAGTCGTCCTCAATGATCCAACGGTCTCCCTGTGTCGCCCAATTCAGCAGTTCCAGCCGCCGGGCTACCGGCGTTACCAGTCCCGTGGGAAAATGGTGGTTAGGCGAGATGTGGAGCACCTGTGCATCCACCAGTGCTGCCGGAATGGGGCCGAATGCATCCATGGGCGCATTCACGCACTGTGCGCCCCCGGCGGCGTAAATCAGTCGAATCTTGCCATAACCCGGATCCTCCACAGCGTAACGCTGATTTCGGCCCAGAAGCTGAATCAGCAGATTGTAAAGAAAGTCCGTTCCGGCACCAATCAGGATGTTCTCCGGTGCCACACTCATGCCCCGAAAATCAGCCAGATGGGCGGCAATTGCCTGCCGCAGGCCGTAGTGCCCCTGATTGGGCAGAGGTCGCAGGAGCGCTTGACCGCAGTCCAGCATCACCTGCCGCTGGAGCCGGCTCCACACGGAAAAGGGAAACCGTTCCGGACCGCCGCCGGTCAAATCTACCCCATCAAAGACGGAAATCTGCTCCGGAGCGGAGGGCACAGGACTGCTGTGAGGCGCAGGGGCTACGTCCTCCACAAAATAGCCTACCTTCTCCCGGGCGGTGAGGAACCCCTCGGACAGAAGCTGGTTGTAGGCCGCCTCTACGGTAATTTTGCTGACCTCCAGATGGGCCGCCAGTGCCCGTTTAGAGGGGAGCTTGGTGCCAGCCGGGAGGGTGCCGGAGAGGATATCGTCTCGGATGTGGCGGTACAGCGACTCGTAAAGTGGCAGGCCCGGGGCCTTTTCCAGCTGGTAGGTCAGCATGGCGTCACCTCCGGGAAACCACTATTAATGGGAGAAATAATCAAAAGGCTTCCGTTTTTGACGGAAATAACCGATTTTTTACCGATGAAATGATTGCTCACCCCGAGGGGTAGACCGGCGGTGAGGGTGCCGTTACGCAAAGTGTATTGCAGTCCTTCGATGTCTACGCCCAGGGCATCCGGCCCCATGCAGAACACCGACACAATTCCCTCCGCCGACTCCGGGAAAATGGCCCGAGCATTTTTAATGACTGTCACGAGGATGTCCGGACCAGCCAAATGGCCAACGGCTCCCTGATTAGCAATAAATTGGAGGGTCTGGAAGTTGGCAACAGTGTGATCTAGCCGGTCGCCGCCGGTGGCCCCGTAGAGGACGAACCGCCGAAAGCCCATGGCGAGGCCCTGCCGGACCGCCAGCATGGAATCCGGGTCGTCCTTCTCCACAGGAAACACCACAGCTCCCTCCGGAACGTAGCCGAGGGAGTCGAAATCGCCGATGATGCCATGGGGCTTCAGGCCCAGTTTTTCCAGATGAATCAGGCCACCGTCCGCTGCCAGCAGATAGTCGCCCTCACGGATTGGCTCCGCCAGTGCCTCAAAATCCCCGGCGCAGAATATGATACACGTTCCCACAAAATCACCACCCGTTTGTGTAATGGTATATTATCGTTTAGCGGCGTAAGATTGCTCCGCACCAAACTTGGCTCTCCCTCTGGGAGAGCTGGCAAAAATCTTTGATTTTTGACTGAGAGGGTGTCCTATCATTGTTTTGACACCCTCTCCGCCCCAGTGTGCGCACTGGGGCACCTCTCCCAGAGGGAGAGGCAAGGGATTGTGCGTTACTTCGCTAAACAATAATTTACCGCGTTAATTGCGGTTCCTTAGTGTTCCATATCAATCCTTTTGGGTAGAAAAACCGCAGTTTTTCTTCAGCGATGGACATGGTCACATCCTGCCAGCGGCGCATCTCCCCGTCTAAATTGATGGGAGTGGGCTTGTCGCAGATGATACGAATCTCCTTCGTCCGGAAGTGGCGTACCAGCTTGGTCAGCTCCTTATAGCGACCGTTCTTGTACTTGCCAATCACCGCCGGTACCTGCAGTCGAGAAACCTTCTTCACCAGCAGTACATCCAGCAGACCGTCCGCAGGATCCGCCTCCGGCACCGGATTGAAGCCGCCGCCATAGAAACGACCGTTGCAGACGCTGATCATTGTTTGCTTGCCATCGATGCGTTCGCCGTTGATTTCCACTACGTAATGCTCCGCAATACCCTTAAGCACATTCACCAGTGTGCTGGCGGCGTAGGCACGGAAGCCGCTGAGCAACGGTAGCCGCTTGTAGCGTGACACGTCGGTGCCGATTCGGGCATCCAAGCCCACGGAGCAGATATTCATGGCGATATCGTCATTGCAGCGAATCAGGTCGAAGGTGACTTCTTCCGAATCCAGCAGCCGCTCCAAGTCAAAAAACGCCTTGGGGTCGTCGAACAGCTTGACAAAATCATTACCGCTGCCGCCGGAGTAGACGGTGACGGACACATTGTCGTGACCGGCAGCTCCCTGCACCACTTCGTTGAGGGTGCCGTCACCGCCGCAGGCGTAGAGCCGGTATTCCTTGCCGGTTTCAGCGGCCTCACGAGCAAAACGGGTACATTCCCCCGGTGCGGTGGACACCCGAATGTCGTACTCAAGACCATGCTCCCGACAGAGCTTGTGAATCACTTCGCTGTATGCGGCAGTGCGATTCTTGCTACCCGCCGCCGGATTGATGATGAATAAATGGGTCATATTTTCTACCCTTTCTCTGGTAAATTATCGTTTAGCGCACTAAGCACTGCACCGTATACAACGCTTGTCATTGCGAGGCCCGAAGGGCCGTGGCAATCCGTACTCCTCGTAATATGTAGAGAAAACGGATTCCCACGGTCGCTACGCTCCCTCGGAAT
>JAZQIN010000077.1:0-3180 GCA_045541155.1 Faecousia sp. | reverse complement strand
TATGTCATTGCGAGGCCCGAAGGGCCGTGGCAATCCGTACTCCTCGCAATCCGTAGAGAAAACGGATTCCCACGGTCGCTACGCTCCCTCGGAATGACATGGTATTTTGTTTTTGCGGTAGTCGCATAAACAATAATTTATAGTGCCAACGGAAAAAGGGGAACCGCACACCGGATGGTGTGCGGTTATTGTATGAGAGTAATCAGTTCTGTGCAGTCAAATCCATGAAGTAGCCCATATATTCCAGATGATAGGGGCTATCCGGGAACAGGAAGTGATACAAATCAATCAGATAATCGTCAGTCATGCTGGCGATATAGTCCACCACCATCTGATTCGGCTCCGATTTTTCGTAGGGCACGGGACGGGGGTAGTGGGAAAGGTTTACATAATCAATATGATGCTTGAAAATGGGCGAATTCTTCTTCCCCAGTTTCAAATCCTCTAGTAGCTGCTCATAAATCTGGGTCATCATCGGCTTAGCCATCTGCTCCAGTTTGACACGGCTGGGTTCGTTCTCATAAATCAGGGCATAATTCTCTCGCTTGACCGACTTGACCGCTGCAAAATGCTTTGCGTCCAGCTTGATATAGGGTTTGCCGTAGCTATTTTCGATGATGTTGACCACCAGATTGTTGATGATTTCCGAATTGACTGTGCCAATATCGGAGCTGGGGAAGGCGTTCTGCTCAATCATCTGAATCCGAGCGGCATCCTGCCGGTCTTTGCCCAAATAGGCGATGATGTCGGAAATGCGCACCACGTTGCCCTCCAGCGTCGAAGGCTGGATTTTGTTGGCGTAGCCGGGGATGGTGTAGCATTTCTCCAGCTCAGCATCAAACTGCTCAAAGCTGTCCATGGGTACAGGACGGTACTCCTCCAACTCAATTTCGCCATTGTGACCGGCGATGCCCACCAGCGTCTGCAGGCTCAGATTCAGGGAAAACACCTTGTCCAGTACCCGGACGGAATGGATGTTGTGGTTGAAGTACCGACCGGTGTGGCTGTGGTACAGCTGGTTCAGGAACACCTCACCGGTGTGGGCGAAGGGGGTGTGGCCGATGTCATGGCCCAGCGCAATGGCCTCAATCAAGTCCAGATTCAGGTTCAGCGCCCGTCCGATGGTGCGAGCAATCCGGGAGACCAGCTGGACATGGAGGCTCCGCCGGGTAATATCGTCATTTTTCACCAGCGAGAACACCTGCGTCTTGTCGGTATAGCGGTTATAGTAGGGGCTGTACATGATGCGGTCGATATCCTTGGCAAACCGGGGGCGCCAAACCGGTGTGTCGGCGGTGTTGCCATGGCGACGCTTGGCCGAATCATCCGGGCAGGAACGGTCCACGCAGGTATGGTTTCGTTTGTCATATTCCATTTGTGCGGATAGCGCTTCCGACAGTTTTTCTTTCGCCATAATGACACCTCCATTTTTGTTGGTAAATATTATACAATAATTCTGCCGGAATTTCAATGCTATTTTGTGAACTTTTTTCTAATTTGCAAAAAATGCAGAGAACGGTTATTCCGTTCTCTGCATTTATATTGTACTGAAAAATAAGTTTTACGCATAAACAAAGCGCAATGTCATTGTTTAGCAACAGCAGGGGCCGGGGCCACCGCAGCAGCAGGTGTTGATGAACCAGCAAAGACACAGGTCGTTGCAGGGGTCGGTACGAGAGGTGTAGCCCCGGTAGTTGCCAGCCTGCTGTCGGTAGACGCTGCCACCATTTTCCAGAAGCTCCAACGCCCTGCGATAATTGTCGTTGTACGGATCCATGGACACCGCCATCCGCATATGCTCCAACGCCGTGACCTGATTGCCTAAGGCATCGTTTGCCACTGCACTGAGAAAATACCATTGAGCGTTCCGGTCCGGGTCGCTCTCCAGTGCGTTCAGCGCCTCCCGGAACCGACCGTAGCGGATGTATTGATAGGCCGCCTGCTGATAGCGTCCGCTGTCTGAGGGTTCAGGACCACCCCGGAAGGGGTCATAGCCGCCGGACTTGTCCGGATTTTTAATTTGCTCGTAGGCGGCGTTGATTCGCTGCATTTGCCGAGCTGCCTCCGCATCACCGGGATTTCGGTCCGGGTGGTATTTCTTTGCCAGCCGTCGATAGGCCTGCTTTATCTCATCATCCGATGCGTCGGGACTTACCCCCAGCACCTTATAGGGATCTTCTATCATCCTTGTTTCCGTCCTTCTTTTCAGGTTTGACCCATACGCCACTGTACAGGATATTGTCAAGGATTCCCTTGTCCTGCACCAGCGGCAATCGCTCATAATGGTCTGTGCAGCGGCCCATGGCCAGCACCAGATAGCTGTCCCACAGGCTCCGGTCGTGACCAATCAGAGGGTTGAAGCGGCCTTGTGCCGCATCGTCATCGAAATCCTCAACCGCATCTGCCAGATAAATAAATCGGCCCAAATAAAAGCCCATCTGCCGCAACGTCGGTGCCCACATATCTTCGTGGTACACTAGCAACTCCGCCATCAAATCGCCGAAGGCGTTGGCGGTGGCATCGACGCTGGTGGATTGCGCCTGCTCCAGCTGACTCAGCCGCTGGATGGAATCCCGAATGGCAGCGCACTGGCGGGGCCACTGCTGTTCCAGCAGGGGCATCCGCCTTTTTAGGTGATGGACCATAGCCCGGGAACGAAGCTTTCCCTCGTCCGCCGCATCATCCAAACATTTATAATAAGCCAGCGCCACATTCATATCGGCACAGTAGCGGATGTATTCATTGTCCACCCACGGCCTGGGTTTGATGGGATGAAGCGCACAGGCCCGTTTGCCAGTGGCTTCCTCCGGCTCGTACAGGCTCATAAGCAGCAGTGCCAAAAACGCCATATCGTAGCTTAGGCCCAGACGGGCCAGTTGGGTGTGCTGGATGCGGATGCGGCGGCAAATGCCGCAGTACACTGCGCCGTAGCGCTTCCGCTGTTCCTCCGTTAACTCCGAATGAGTCGCTGTTACGATTCCAAACATCTCCACACCACCATCATAATACCACTTTGTGAACTGCGTGTAAATAATGTTAATTATCGGGCACCTCTAAAAACTCCCTTTCGGCGAAGTGCCCGTTCTTTTGCTCCAACTTATGCTTATAAAAACCTTGAAATACATCCAGTATTCCTGCGGTTTTTACCACATAATTTGAAGCAAAATTCCTGGGCACCCA
>JAZQIN010000076.1:0-6492 GCA_045541155.1 Faecousia sp. | reverse complement strand
ATAAGTAAATGACAGCGTGCACACCGGTGAACACAATGAACAGTAGTATAAGAACAGAAGAAGAAAAAACATAGACACCATACCTATGGGTGAATATCAGAGTTTGTACTGAAGCAGGCTCTGACGATGTGTTCTGGCACAAAATCGCCACCCGTTTGGGTGGCGATTTTTGCAATAAATATCCTATTTCTTAGGATAGGGTGTCTTTTGGTCAGTTAGTCCAAGAAGATAATCGACGCTGACGTGATGGAACTGAGCCAAGGCAACTAAAACTTGCGGTGGAATCATACGTTCTCCGCATTCATAATAAGCATAGGTCCTTTGGGGAACATTGATTTGTTCTCCAAGCTCTGCCTGCGTTAGGTCAGCATCTTCTCTTAAATTGCGAATTCTATCATATTTTTTAGCCATTAATATCACCAACAACACTATACATTAGAACGAATTGTTCTATTGACATTTTGAATATTTTGTTCTAAAATATCCGTATTACAAAGAGCTAATAGCGATGCAGAGGTGTATTTTATGAACGAATTTGGCTGTGATTACGAGTGCAGAACGGTTGGTGAAAGCATTATCAAATATAACATTCCCAATGATTGGAGCGCTGAATTTGATGCTTATGATGATGTATATCCCGTTATTTGCGTACAAGTAGATAAAATTCGCAAGACTCCCGCTATAATGGATTTGAAACTCAGGGTTGTGGAGAATGAGGATGATGAATATGCTGGATGTATGGTACTCACAAAGCAAAAGACCATCGCATTCAAGATTGATTATATGAACGACTTGATAAGGGCAATAGAACCAAAAAACTAAACAGCTCTTTGTCCCCCCTTTTGCGGATAGCGCCACAGGCTGCTATCAAGGGCTGATATTTCCAACAACCAATCCCCATCGCATCTGCGGTGGGGATTGTTGCGTATTTCTACGGCCACCCATGCCGCAAATCACCGTTTAGCGCAACTCCACCAATTGATCATTTGCGAAAATATTGCCACTGGAATCATGGAAACAATAGTTGTGCCGGGGGAAAAGCTGTGATATAATAGCAGTTACTGAACAAGGAGCGAATCGAAATGAACATCCACGACGTACATATCCCTGAGGCGGATGCCCGACGGTTGCTTAGCGCAGCCAATGCCGATGCCACGTTGCTCTATCTTTATATCCACTGCGGCAATCATCCTGCCGGGGGTGTACCCGAGCTGCGCATGAACGAGCAGCGGTATTCCTGTGCGGCGGCAGCCCTGCGCCAGCTGGGGATGTGGCCGGAGGAGAAACGGCTGACCATCGCTGCCGGGGAGCGGCCTAACTATTCCGAACGAGACGTGCTGGACACCCTGGAACAGGAGTCCTCCTTCCGCAGTCTCTATGGCGAGATTCAGCGTCGGCTGGGCAAGCCGTTGAATACGGAGGAACTGAAAATCCTGCTGTCCTTCGTCCGGTATCTTGGACTGCCGGAGGATGTGATTTGCGTGCTGGTCAGCTACTGTCAGGAGCGGGCCAGACGCAAGGGCAGTCTGCGCAATCCCAGCCTGCGTACCATCGAGAAAGAGGCCTACGCCTGGGCAGAACGGGGTATCGACACCATGGAGGAGGCGGCGGCCTTCATTCAGGCCCAAAATGTCTACCACAGTCGCCTGTCCGGTTTGATGCGAATCTTGCAAATTCGAGGCCGCAGTCTCACCGCCGCCGAGGAGAAGTACGCCAGAGCGTGGCTGGACATGGGCTTTGAAGACGAACTATTTGCCATGGCCTACGAGCGGACCTGCCTGAATACCGGGGGACTGAGTTGGGCCTACATGAATAAAATTCTGGTGCGCTGGCATCAGGCCGGATATCATACCGCAGAAGACGTGCGCAATGGCGACCGGAAACCGGTCACCACTGAACGTAGATTGGATGCGGATGAGCAAGCGGCAATCCAGCGAATGCTGCAGGAGGGATAATCATGGCATACGACAGCGAAGTGATTCGCCGGGCACGGGAGCGTCTGGCACAGGCGAAGGCCGAACGGGAATCGGAAAATCTGCGGCATTTGATGGATGCCTATAGCCGTGTGCCCCGGCTGCGAGAAATTGATTTGGAGCTGCGGCGATCCATGACCACGGCAGCCCGGGCGGTGTTTGCCGCCGGCGGCGATGGAAAGAATGCCATGGAGTCGGTAAAGCAGGCGAATCTGACCCTTCAGCAGGAACGGCAGGCGCTGATTGCGGCGCACTTTGAGGAAGGTTATCTGGACGACAGCCCGGTGTGCGACCGCTGCGGCGGTACCGGCTATGTGGGTTCGACCATGTGCGAGTGCCTCCAGGAGCTGTGCCGTCAGGAGCAGAAACGGGAACTGACCTTCCTGAACGTGGGCAAGGAGAGCTTCGACCAGTTCCGGCTGGACTACTATCCGGACCGAATCGACCCCAATCTGGGGGTAAATATCCGGGCTGTGATGGAAAAGACCCTCCATATTTGCCGCCGATATGCACTGGAATTCACGGAACGTTCCGGCAATCTGCTGTTTTCCGGCGATACCGGGTTGGGCAAGACCTTCCTGTCCGCCTGCATCGCACGCACTGTGGCGGACCGGGGGTACTCGGTGATGTACGAGAGCGCCGGTCACCTGTTCGCCAAGCTGGAGCGAGCCAAATTCGGCAGCGACGAGGAGGCACGTCGGGAGACGGAGAAGTATGGAATCTGCGATTTGCTGATTATCGACGATTTGGGCACCGAAATGGGTGGTCAGTTCACTACCTCTGCCCTGTACACCTTAATCAACGACCGCCTTCTCAGTGGCAGGGCCACCATCGTCTCCACCAACCTGACCACGGAGGAGCTGGAGAAACGGTATTCTGCCGCCATCGCCTCTCGGCTTCGTGGCAACTACCGTCGAATTGCCTTCATTGGCGAGGACATCCGGCTGAAAAAGAATCGGGTGCTGTGATGACGGGGGTTCTTTTCGATTTGGACGGCACGCTGTTGGATACGCTGGAAGATTTGTGGGCGGCGACCAATGCGGCGCTGGCCCAAGGGGGTTATCCGCCCAAAACGATGGAGGAAGTCCGACACGCGGTGGGCAACGGAGCCGCCCGTCTGATTCAGTTGACCGTGCCGTCAGGGGCAGACCCGGCGCCGGTGCTGGAGCACTTTCAGCGTTACTACCAGACTCATTGCCGGATTCGCACCGCACCCTATCCGGGGGTTGCAGAGATGCTGCGGCAGTTGAATATGCCAATGGCAATCGTTTCCAACAAGCCGGATGGTGCAGTAAAGGCACTGTGTGCCGATTATTTTCCTGGGATTTTTGCGCTGGGTGAACAGGCCGGATGTCCCCGCAAACCGGCCCCGGACATGGTGCGTCGGGCTATGGCAGCGATTGGTGTAGACCGGTGTGTATATGTGGGAGACAGCGAGGTGGATGTGGCCACCGCTCGAAACGCCGGGGTTCCCTGCCTGAGTGTCCTTTGGGGATTCCGCGACAGGGCGACGCTGCTGAAGGCCGGCGCAACGACCTTTTGCGACACTCCGGAGGCACTTCCTGCGATAATTAGACAGCTCTGTTCACTTGACGGTGAGCGAAAAATGTGATATGATATTTTTTAGCCGCCGTTGTGGTGGAATCGGTAGACACAGGGGACTTAAAATCCCCCGGTAGCGATACTGTACGGGTTCGAGTCCCGTCAACGGCACCAAAAAGGGCACCCCCGTTGGGGGTGCCCTTTTGGGTGCCGTTATCAGAATTCGCACTTAGCAGCGATGTAATCCTTCAGCTCGGAAATGGGGATACGGACCTGCTCCATGGTGTCACGGTCACGGACGGTGACGCAGTTATCGGCAGGGGTATTCTCGTCACCCACGGTCTGGAAGTCCACGGTGATGCACAGGGGGGTGCCAATCTCATCCTCACGGCGGTAACGCTTACCAATGGAGCCGGCATCATCAAAGTCCACCATAAAGTCCTTACGCAGCATCTTGTAGATTTCCTCGGCCTTGGGGCTGAGCTTCTTGCTCAGGGGCAACACCGCCGCCTTGAAGGGAGCCAGTGCCGGGTGCAGACGCAGAACGGTGCGGACATCGTCGTTGCCCTTCTTGTCCTGACCCACGACCTCCTCGTCGTAGGCCTCGCACAGAAATGCCAGCGCCACACGGTCACAGCCCAAACTAGGCTCGATGACGTAGGGGATGTAGTGCTCGTTTTTCTCCTGATCGTAGTACTCCAGACTCTTGCCGGAGGCCTCCTGATGGCGGCCCAAATCGTAGTTGGTACGGTCGGCAATGCCCCACAGCTCGCCCCAGCCGTTGCCGAAGGGGAACTGGAACTCGCTATCGGTGGTGGCACGGGAGTAGAAGGCCAACTCTGCAGGATCATGGTCGCGCAGGCGCAGGCTGTCCCGGCTGATGCCCAAGCTGGTCAGCCAGTTGACGCAGAAGTCCTTCCAGTAGGCGAACCACTCCAGATCGGTACCGGGCTGGCAGAAGAATTCGCACTCCATCTGCTCAAACTCACGGGTACGGAAGGTGAAGTTACCGGGGGTGATTTCGTTACGGAAGGCCTTGCCCACCTGACAAACGCCGAAGGGCAGCTTCTTACGGGTGGTACGCTGGATGTTGGCAAAGTTGACAAAAATGCCCTGTGCAGTCACAGGCCGCAGGTAAGCGGTGGAGGAGGAGTCCTCGGTGACGCCGATCTTGGTCTGGAACATCAGGTTGAAGTTACGGATAGAGGTGAAATGATGCTTGCCGCAGTTGGGGCAGACCACGTCCTCATGCTCGGCGATGAAGTCGTTCATCTGGTCGGTATTCATGGCATCGACGTTGACCGCCTTACCGGATTCGGAAGCGGCAATCAGCTGGTCGGCACGCTGACGGGAGCCACAGCCCTTGCAGTCCACCAGAGGGTCGGAGAACGAGCCGACGTGACCGGTGGTGACCCAAGTCTGAGGGTTCATGATGATGGCGGCATCCAGACCCACGTTATAGTCGGACTCCTGCACGAACTTCTTCAGCCAAGCCTTCTTGACGTTGTTCTTGAACTCCACACCCAGAGGGCCGTAGTCCCAGGAGTTAGCCAGACCGCCGTAAATCTCAGAGCCAGCGTAGACGTAGCCTCTGTTTTTGCAGAGGTTGACGATCATTTCCAAAGTCTTTTCACTGTTTTTCATGGTATTTCCTCCATAAATGGATCATTTTTCTTTCGGCATATTATTATACATGGATTCACTGCGTAAATCAAGTCTTTTATTCCGTTACCTTGCTTGTAATGTAAATTATCGTTTAGCGGACTAGCGGCGAAGCCGCCTTGGCTCTCCCTCTGGGAGAGCTGGCACCGCCGAAGGCGGTGACTGAGAGGGTTTCGGCGCTTTATATACCTTCTCCGCCCCAGTGTGCGCACTGGGGCACCTCTCCCAGAGGGAGAGGCAAGGGATTGTGCGTTACTGCGCTAAACAATAATTTACAGAAACAAGGAGGGCGAGGCCCTCCTTGTATTATTCCTCTGCCACGTTTTCCGGGCCAAGGTCCGCCGCCATCAGCTGGTAGGTGCGCTCGGCGATGTCCGCAGTGGAGACATCCGCCAGCTCCTCCGGCTCAATTACCGTCAGCACGCTCAGCTCCACATCCGAATGGCGGTAACGGGCCATATTAGGGATGACATGCTTCGTGCCCTTGAGGGTGCACACCACAATCGGCACCTGCGCCTTCTGGGCAATCTTGAACACACCGGGACGGAAACGATGGAGCTTCCGGTCCGGCTTACTGATGCCGCCCTCCGGAAACACGCCGATGGAAGCCTTATTCTCCTTCAGAATCTTAATACATTTGAGAATGGTTTTCAGTGCTTCCCGATCGTTGTCCCGATCCAGCGGCTGGCACAGAATTTTGTGCATCATAGGACCAATCACGAACAGCTTTTGGTTCTCCTTTTTGGAGATAAAAGCGATTTGATACCCGGACAACTCCCGGAGCAGCAGGATTGGGTCAGCATTGCTGCAGTGGTTGCATATCAGCAGGAATCGGCGGTCCTTGGGGACTTTGCTCAGGCCGGTGGTTTTGACGCTGATGCGCAGGGAGGGAATCAGGAAATCGGCGTACAACTCTGTGATTTTACGGTAGTGGGGGTCATCGATTTCCTGTTCGGTAGCCAAGTCCACCCGGGCGCAGGCGATGTACAGATACAAAAATCCAATCACCAATCCCAGCAGCAGGAACCCCACCGCAAGAACCGGGTAGGCCCATGCCCATGTTCCGTCTTCAAAAATCCCCAGCGGCAGCCCAACAATCGCCGCCAATACCACCGCCACCAGTGCGATTATGCGAAGTAACATTCTTATCCTCCTGTTGTAGCCTAAATTATCATTTACACGACTACCGCAAAAACAAAATACCGTGTCATTCCGAGGGAGCGTAGCGACCGTGGGAATCCGTTTTCTCTACATATTACGAGGAGTACGGATTGCCACGGCCCTTCGGGCCTCGCAATGACGAGGTTTTTGGAAG
>JAZQIN010000075.1:0-18741 GCA_045541155.1 Faecousia sp. | reverse complement strand
AGTGGGTGCCCAGGAATTTTGCTTCAAATTATGTGGTAAAAACCGCAGGAATACTGGATGTATTTCAAGGTTTTTATAAGCATAAGTTGGAGCAAAAGAACGGGCACTTCGACGAAAGGGAGTTTTTAGAGGTGCCCTATCGCTAACAAAATAAGACACGCCGCCACGGATGTGGCGGCGTTGATTTTTAGAAACGGTAACCGGCGTAGAGCAGCCGGGTCAGGGCAGTATTGGCCTGCTGGTCAGTGAACAGGGCAGTGAACCGTTTATCCACCACCAGTGCCTCCAGACTCAACTCCAGATGTCCCTTATCCGCAAGAATCGGAAAGCCGTCGCTCTCACGATGACCGGACAGCCAGCGTCTGGCGGTAGCCATGGCCTCCTCCGGTGCCACCGGACGGAGCCGAACCCCCAGCCGGGCGGCCTTCTCCCGATTGGCCAGCCATACGGCAATGAATTTTTCTTCCATGGTTCCTCCTGTCGTAAATTATCGTTTAGCGCAGTAAGCACCGCACCCAAAACCTCCCTCTGACGAGGGAGGTGGGCCGGCGAACGCCGGCTCGGAGGGAGAGAAAACGTTGCTTTTTTCTCTCCCCCAGTCAAAAATCAGAGATTTTTGACAGCCCCCTCGTCAGAGGGGGCCAAGGGACGGTGCGTATCTGTTACACCGCTAAACAATAATTTATCTTACTTTTCCAGAATGACGGGGCCGTTGGCGGCGGAGAGGGTCGCCTTGATATGTGCGGCGGCCTCCGCCGGGGTGACGGTAATCTGCTCGCCGGTGGTCATGTTCTTGACGGAACACTTGCCTGCGGCAATCTCATCCTCGCCCAGCAGCACCGCAAAGGGCACTCCAAGCTTATCCGCATAGGCCATCTTCTGCTTGAATTTCTTCTGTTCGCCGTACAACTGCACACGCAGACCCTCGCTGCGCAGGCTCTCTGCCAGCGCAATTGCCGGAGCCGGTTCGCCGCCCATGGGCAGCACCAGCGCATCCGCTGGAGCGGTAGGCAGTGCCGGATTCAGCAGACCTTGCTCGTCCAGCACATAGAACAGCCGGGTCAGACCAATGGAAATGCCCACACCCGGAAGCTTCCGCTCGGTGTAGTAGCCAGCCAAATCGTCATAGCGACCGCCGGAGCAGACGGAGCCAATCTCCGGATGGTCCAGCAGGGTAGTCTCATAAACGGTGCCGGTGTAGTAGTCCAGACCACGGGCAATGGTCAGATCCACGGCAAAGTTCTCCTCCGGCACCCCAAAGGCCGCCAGGTTCAGCGCCACCGCCTTCAGTTCCTCCAGACCCTGATCGAAGATTTCATTTCGTCCAGCATAGCCGGTGAGGGCCTCAATCACCTGCGCATTGGTTCCACGGATGGCGATGAAGCGGAGAATCTCGTCCGCCTGCACGTCGGTCAGGCCGCAGTCATCCATCAGGATTACCCGGACCTTCTGCGCACCGATTTTATCCAGCTTGTCCACCGTGCGCATAATCTCGCCGGACTTTTCCGACAGCTCCAGCATAGCGTAGAAGCCGTTGAGAATCTTCCGGTTGTTCACTCGAATCTGAAACCGATTCAGGCCGAAGCCCCGGAACACCTTATAGATAATCGCCGGAATCTCCGCCTCGTTGAGGATATCCAGTTTGCCGTCACCGATGATGTCGATATCCGCCTGATAAAATTCCCGGAACCGACCACGTTGGGCTCGTTCGCCCCGGTAGACCTTGCTGATTTGGAACCGGCGGAAGGGGAAGGCCAGCTCGTTGCAGTGCAGGGCCACATACTTCGCCAGCGGCACCGTCAAATCAAACCGCAGCGCCAAATCGCTATCGCCCTTCTGGAAACGGTAAATCTGCTTTTCGGTCTCGCCGCCGCCCTTGGCGAGCAAAATCTGGGCATCCTCGATGATGGGGGTGTCCAGCGGCGCAAAGCCGTAGGAGGCGTAGGTATTGCGCAGAATCGCAGCCATGCGCTCAAATTGGAGCTGCTTGCCAGGCAGCAGCTCCATGAAACCGGATAAAGTCCGGGGACGAATAATTTCCATATTGATATTCCTTTCAAAAAAACTATGTCATTGCAAGCCAGTGCGCACACAGCTTCACGCTAAGAACCGCCTTCGGCGGTTGCGCTACGCATAGCCTGCGGACTTATGGCGTGGCAATCTCCAAAAAATGGGGATTGCCACGGGGCTTTGCCCCTCGCAATGACAACATATTTTACAATTTAGAGATACCCTTAGAATTTGGGCTTGCTGCGCATCATCTCACGCCAATCCAAATCGCCACGCTGCAGGCCCATGACCAGCATTTCGGCAGTGCCCAGATTGGTAGCGATGGGCACATTGTTCCGGTCGCAGTGGCGAATGGTCTCCACCAGCTGGCTGTCGTCCCAGGGGTTGGTGGTGTTGGGGTCGGTGAACAGCAGCACCAAATCAATCTCGTTGTAGGAAATTCGGGCGTTGATCTGCTGATGACCGCCCTGCTTGTGGCTAAGCAGCAGCGTGATGGGCAGGCCGGTATTATCCGCAATGAGCCGACCGGTGGTTGCGGTGGCGTAGAGTTTGTGCTTAGCCAGCACGCTCTTGTAGGCCGTGCAGAACTGCACCATCAGTTCTTTTTTCTTGTCATGTGCCAGAAACGCGATATTCATATGGTCAACTCCCTTTCGAATAATTCACAGGTCAATCGCCACCGAATTGCCGAGGATTCGATTGGCAATCCGGCAACAGGCGGCAGTGGCGCCTTTTTTGGTATATTTAAGCAAAGGCTTACCGAAAGCGGCAGCCAGAACCACGTTATGGTCCTCCGGCACCACGCCAATCAGGGGCAGCCCAGCATCGTCCATCACATCGTCAATGGTCAAATCCATAGTGGATACCAGCTTGGGAGAGATTCGGTTCACCACAAGCCGCACCTCATTTTTGCCCATCTGCTCCAGCAGCTGACCGGTACGTCCGGCATCCCGGATGGCGGCAGGATCGGAGCCGGTAATCAGCAGAATCCGGTCGGCCTTGGACGCAGCCATGCGGAAGCCTGCGTCAACCCCGGCCGGGGCATCCAGCAGTACAAAATCAAAGAAATTCCGTGCCTGCAGCACCAGCTGACCAAAGGAAACGCTGTCGATGTCCTCGATGGAGCGGTTCATAGGAGCGGTGAGGAAAAACAGACTAGGGAATTGAGGATGAGGCTCCAGCGCACCGAAGGAGTAGCTGCCCTGACACAAATCCATGAATGACAGGGCCGCCTGCGAGGACAGACCCAACGAAATGTCCAGATTCCGCAGACCCACGTCGCAGTCGATGCACAGCACCTTCTGCCCCTGCACAGCCAGCGCAGTCGCCACGGCGGCACATATGGATGTTTTGCCCGTTCCGCCCTTGCCGGACAGAATTGCGATTGCTTCGCCCAACTTTGCCGCCTCCTGAAAACGATTCCACATTATTATACAGGAATATCGCACAAAAAGCAAGAGGAAATCACAGCTTTTTGGCACAATTTTCATCATTATACACAAACTTTTAGGATGTAACCTAGAATTTTCCAATCATAATCATTTGTTTGACAACTTTTCTTCATCACACTGAAATAAAGTGCCTTCTTGCAATAAATTATCGTTTATGGCATTGCTGACGCAATGCCATGCAAAATTCAAAATGCAAAATGCAGAATAAATGGTGTCGGCGTTGCCGACAATATATCATCATTTCCGCAGGAAATACAATCATTTTGCATTCAGCATTCTGCATTCTGCATTCCGGAGGTACGCCGGTAAACAATAATTTATCTTATCAAGGAGAAAAGATGAAAATGGTTTACAACAAGCTGGTACGGGACAAGATTCCTGCGATAATCAAGGCGCAGGGAGAGCGACCTGTGGTGCGAATACTGGATGACGAGGAATTTCGCCGTTGCCTGGAGGAAAAGCTGGACGAGGAAGTGGGGGAATACCATCGTGACAAAAACCTCGAGGAGCTGGCGGACATCCTTGAGGTGGTCTATGGGCTGGCGGACAGTTTTGGCGCATCCCGTCAGGAATTGATGGAGGTTTACAACCGCAAACATGAAAAACGGGGCGGATTCGCAGAAAAGATTTTTCTTATTTCTGCGGAATGATCAATATGACATAGAAATTCCGCTGTTTTTTAAGGAATACTGTACAGAGTGCCAAAACTGTAAGAAACGGTTGACTTTTTCTGAAAAAGGCGTATACTGTATACAGAAAACCAAATAACCTTAGACGCTTCCGGAACGTCAGAACCGGGGGCCGAGGACTCTCTGGAGAACACATTCAGTTGTGTGCCGAAGGTGCAAGGCGTCAGCCGAATCTCTCAGGCAAACGGACGGAGAAGCATGATATGCGACTTTGATGCAGTCCTCACTATTTGGGGACTGCATTTTTTCAGAAAGAAGGAATATTTTTATGTACGGTAAACCCATTGATTCTATCGGATTTGTTTCCAATTTTGACCCCGAACTGGCCTCTATGATGAATCGGGAGCTGGGCCGTCAGCAGGACGGTCTGGAGCTGATTGCATCCGAAAACTTCGCTTCTCCTGCGGTCATCGCCGCTATGGGCTCTATCCTCACCAACAAGTACGCTGAGGGCTTGCCCGGAAAGCGTTACTACGGCGGCTGCCAGTTTGTGGATGAAATCGAGGCGTTGTGCATTGAGCGGGCCAAGAAACTGTTCGGCGCAGAGTTCGCCAACGTGCAGCCTCACTCCGGCGCACAGGCCAATATGGCGGTGCAGCTGGCATTGCTGCAGCCCGGCGACACCATGATGGGCATGAGCCTTGCCAACGGCGGTCACCTGTCCCACGGCAGCCCGGCCAACATCTCCGGCAAGTACTATAACGTGGTATCCTACGATGTCAATCACGATACCGGCCTGATTGACTATGACCAAATCCGTGACATGGCCAAGAAGTGCCAGCCCAAGCTGATCATCGCTGGTGCATCTGCTTATCCCCGTGCCATCGATTTCAGCATCTTCGCTGACATCGCACATGAGGTCGGTGCCATCCTGATGGTGGATATGGCCCACATCGCCGGTCTGGTAGCCGGTGGCGCCCATCAAAGCCCGGTGCCCTATGCGGACATCGTTACCACCACCACTCACAAGACTCTCCGTGGTCCCCGTGGCGGCCTGATTCTGGCGAAGGAGGAATTCGCCAAGAAGCTGAACTCCGCTGTGTTCCCCGGTACTCAGGGCGGCCCTCTGGAGCACGTCATCGCTGCTAAGGCGGTGTGTCTGAAGGAGGCCATGAGCGATGAGTTCAAGACCTATGCCCACAATGTGGTCAGCAATGCCAAGGTCATGGCATCCAGCCTTTTGGAAGAAGGCTTCGATTTGGTCACCGGTGGCACTGACAACCACCTGATGCTGGCGGATTTGCGCCCCATGGGTATCACCGGCAAGGACCTGCAGGAGCGCTGCGATGCCAATCACATCACGCTGAACAAGAACGCCATCCCCAACGATCCCCAGAAACCCTCCGTCACCAGTGGTGTCCGGATTGGTACTGCCGCTGTGACCACCCGTGGTCTGGGCGCTGAGGAGATGAAGCGCATTGCCCACTGCGTGGCCCTGACGGCCCGTGATTTCGAGGGCACGCAGGCTGAGGTCAAAGCTACCGTTGCCGATATCTGCGAGAAGTTCCCACTCTATAAATAATCCGATTCCGGATGACAGTCTGTCATCCGGAATTTTTTTTGAAAAATATCATTAAAATATGTTGAAAAATACCCATAGTATGATATATAATGAACAAAATCGGAGAAGGAGGCGGTATGAATGGATATGATGGCGTTTCGGCAGCTGAAAACGGCAGTGACTTCATCTACAACAACAGAGGAGACTGTGGAGTACCTGTCAGATCTGCTGGGAAGATTTTTACGCCCACAGGAAAAAATCATGATCTGCTTCCCGATGGAAGGCGACGGCTGCATCGGTGACTTGCTCAGTCGGGCGGCCCAAAAGGTTGGTGCAGTCCCCTTTGCGCTGGGGGAGGATGTGCGGTGGAAGACCATCCTTCGTCTGGCGTTTACGTCCCGGGCCACTGCGATTGCCGCACCGCCGTTGGTGATGCTGGGGCTGACTAAGTTGGCGAAGTTGACCAAGACTCCGCTGTATTTTCATAATGTGGTGACTGCTGGATATTTCTGTATGGACTGGATGATTGAAGGAATTCGCCGTGGTTTGGACTGTCAGATGTGGGGCTTTTACGACATCGGTGACGGTAGCGTAATCGCAGGGCGTTCCTGCGGCGTCAGTCATGGTGTGCACGTCCGGCAGGATATGTTCACCTGCGACATTGTGGACGATGCAGGCGCACCGGTAGAGGAGGGGCAAATCGGTAATGTGCTTCTTGGACTACGGTCGAATCCTGCGATATGCTACGATACTCGTGACCGGGCCCGGTTGGTTACCGCTCCTTGCCAATGCGGGCAGGCGGCTCCCAGATTGATGGATATCGGCCCCGGACGAGATGTGGATATGCTCCTGCTGGAGCTGGGGGCACAGTACCATACATGGGGCAGTATTTTGGATTGCAGAGTGTCCAGAGGCACCGGTGGATTGGAGTTGGAGCTGATTACCTTCCCCGGGGAGAAACTGCCGCAGATGCCATCTGTCGCTCGGTTGGTTGTGCGAGCATGGGATCCGGATAAGGATGTGCCCAACTGGTTTCAGGCCGAATGGAGGATGTCCTCCGAAAATGGTTGACTTTTGGGAATTTTGTGTTAAAATAGCGTAGATATGCAAATGCGTTGCGGAAACCAAGCAGATGGAACGTCCTGAGCGAGAGGGGTGCGGTGAAAGCCCTCGGCGGTAGGTCTGTGCGCCATTTCCAAGCGGCCCGGGACGACCGGGACGGGTGCTCCCGTTATAGAGCGTCTAAGATGCCTGCTTTGTAGGCGAATTAGGGTGGTACCGCGATTTCTGTCGCCCCTATGGTTATAGGGGCGATTTATTTTTTGGAGGTAATTGATTATGAATCCCAAGCCTTATGGTGTAAATGAACTGCGTGAGATGTTCCTGCGCTATTTTGAAAGCAAGGACCATCTGCGCTTGCCCAGCTTTTCCCTGATTCCTCAGAATGATCAGTCGCTGCTGCTGATTAATTCCGGCATGGCCCCCATGAAGCCCTATTTCAAGGGCGAGGTGGAGCCGCCTCGTCGCCGGGTCTGCACCTGTCAGAAGTGCATCCGTACCGGCGATATCGAAAACATCGGCAAGACTGCCCGTCACGGCACATATTTTGAGATGCTGGGCAACTTCTCCTTTGGCGACTACTTCAAGCGTGAGGCCATCAGCTGGTGCTGGGAGTTCCTGACTGAGGTGGTGGGGCTGGATGCAAATCGGCTGTATCCCTCTATCTACGAAAATGACGAGGAAGCCTTTGAAATTTGGAACAAGGAAATCGGCGTCGCTGCTGACCGTATCTTCCGGTTCGGCAAATCCGATAATTTCTGGGAGCATGGCTCCGGCCCCTGCGGCCCTTGCAGCGAGGTCTACTACGATCGTGGTGAGAAGTATGGCTGCGGTAGTCCCGATTGCAAGGTTGGCTGTGAGTGCGACCGCTACATGGAGGTCTGGAACAACGTATTCTCCCAGTTCGACAACGACGGTCAGGGCAACTACACTGAGCTGGCCCAGAAGAACATCGACACCGGCATGGGTCTGGAGCGTCTGGCGGTGGTCTGTCAGGATGTGAACAGCCTATTTGATGTGGATACCGTCATGAACATCACCAACAAGGTCACCGCCCTTACCGGTGCCAGCTATGGTCAGAGCACCAAGACAGATGTCTCTTTGCGTGTTATCACGGATCATATCCGTGCGTCTACCTTTATGATCGCCGACGGCGTCCAGCCCACCAATGAGGGCCGGGGCTATGTGCTGCGCCGTCTGCTCCGTCGGGCTGCCCGTCATGGCAAACTGTTGGGTGTGAACCATCCGTTCCTGTATGAGGTGGTGGAGACGGTTATTCAGGAAAATGAGTCCCACTATACCTACCTCCGGGAGCGTGCTGCCCATATCATTCGGGTGGTCAAGACCGAGGAGGAGAATTTCGCCCGCACCATCGATACCGGAATGCGAATCTTCGGAGAAAAGCTGGCGGCGCACAAGGCGGCCGGCGAAAGTGTATTCTCCGGCGAGGATGCCTTCCTGTTGGCGGATACCTACGGCTTCCCCATTGATTTGACGGTGGAGATGCTGGAGGATGAGAGCATGACCGTGGATATGGACAAGTATGTTCAGTGTCGTGAAGCACAGCGGACCCGTGCCCGTGAGGATCGTAAGAAGATGGGCGATTTGGGCTGGACCGGTATCGATTTGGGTCTAGAGAACGGTGCGACGGAATTTGTAGGCTATACCGAGAATTCCTGCGAGGCGAAGGTTCTGGCGGTTTGTGTTGGCGAGGAAGTCTGCGGTACCATCGCCGGTGGCGAGAAGGGTATTCTTGTTCTGGACAAAACCCCCTTCTATGCGGAAATGGGTGGCCAGGTGGCGGACTTCGGCACCATTACCATGGGCGATAGCTGCTTTACCGTGACCAATGTCCAGAAGGACAAAGGCGGCAAGTATTTGCACTATGGCGAGATGACCACCGGTTCCGTAAAGGTGGATGATGTGGTCTGCGCCGCTATCGATGTGGAGCGCCGCAATGCCATCCGCCGCGCCCACTCTGCGACCCATCTGCTGCAAAAGGCCCTGACGACGGTTCTGGGCGACCATGTCCATCAGGCAGGCTCTTTGGTGCTGCCGGACCGTCTGCGTTTTGACTTTACGCATTACTCTGCCATGACCGGCGAGGAGATGGCGAAGGTGGACGAAATTGTGCAGTCTGCCATTTTGGAAGGCTACGGCATCGACACCCGTGAGATGCCCATCGATGAGGCGAAGGCGTTGGGGGCCACTGCGCTGTTCAGCGAAAAGTACGGCGATACCGTCCGGGTGGTCAACATGAGTGGCTATTCCATCGAGCTATGCGGCGGTACTCATTTGGATAACACCGCCAAGGTCGGCCCCTTCCGCATCGAAAGCGAGGGAAGTGTTGCCTCCGGCGTTCGCCGCATCGAGGCGGTCACCGGTAAGGTGTGCTTGTCTGATATGGCTAAGAACAGAGAGCTGATTTATGGTGTCTGTGCGCAGCTGAAGACCAAGCCCGGTGAGTTGGTGGACCGTGTCCGGGGCCAGATGGATGAAATCAAGGAGCTGAAGCGCACCATCGACACCTTCAAGGCCAGAGAGGCCGCCGGTGAGGTGGATCGGTTCTTGTTCGGCTCCCGGAATGTGAGTGGGTTGAAGGTTCTGACCGCAGCCATCGACGGGGCGGATGCTAACAAGCTGCGCCAGATGGGCGATATGCTTCGGGATAAGGAGCCGAATGTGGCGGCGGTGCTGTGCAGCGTCAACGGAGACAAGGTCACCTTCCTTGCGGTCTGCGGCAAGGAAGCGGTAGCGAAGGGAATCAAGGCCGGTGATTTGGTGAAGCTGGTTTGCACGGCCTGCGGCGGCTCCGGCGGCGGCAAGCCCGATTCCGCCATGGGCGGCGGCAAGGATGCCACGAAGGTGGACAATGCCCTTGCGTTGGTGGATGATTTCGTATCCTCTAAGCTGAACTAATCAAAACGGGGGCTGTCTGGCTGGGCCGGACAGCCCCTGTATGAAAAATATCCCAACGGGGCATACTTGCTCCCGGAGGGGATGAAAAATGGTAAAAGGAATCTCAAGGCAGGTAATCGTCGTACACAGCCCGGATCCGCAGCTTTTTGATCAGGCGATTTTTATTTTGAAGGATGGAGTTGTGGAGCAAGGTGTGACCGACGAGATGCTGCTCAGGGAGGCCCGACAGGCAATTCAAAGACCTGTCCGGCACAAAAAAGGCTACGGTTTGGTCTGTGGAGCCTTCGGTGCGGCATTGACCGGCACGGTGTGGCTGCTGAGTGCATTGCTTTAAGGGGCGGCCCATATAGAAAGAGAGGATTCTCATGCGTATTGGGAATATTGAAATCCAAACGCCCCTCGCGTTGGGGCCGATGGCGGGTGTAACGGACTGGGCGTTTCGCACGATTTGTGCGGAGCTGGGTGCCAACCTGACCGTCACGGAGATGGTGTCCAGTCGGGCGCTGGTGTACAAAGACAAAAAAAGCGCCGCACTGCTCCGGAAGAATGAGGGCGGTATCTGCGGCGCTCAGATTTTTGGAAATGATCCGCAAATCATGGCGCAGGGAGCGCAGTTGGCACTGGAAATCTCCGGCTGTGATTTCATCGATATTAATATGGGCTGTCCGATGCCCAAAATCGCCAATTCCGGTGACGGCTGCGGCCTGATGCGTACACCCGAGCTGGCAGGAGAAATTGTTGCCGGTGTAGTCAAAGCTGTGAATGTACCGGTGACGGTGAAATGTCGGCTGGGCTGGGACAAAGGGAGCATCAATGTGCTGGAATTCACCAAACGGATGGAGGATAATGGTGCGGCGATGGTTACGGTCCATGGGCGAACCCGTGGTATGCTGTATTCCGGCGTGGCGGATTGGGATATGATCACCAAAGTCAAGCAGCAGCTTTCCATTCCTGTGATTGCCAATGGCGATATCGTCAGTGGTGAAACGGCAGTCAAATGCCTGAAACGCACCGGGGCCGATGGCATCATGATTGGCAGAGCCACTTTTGGAGACCCGTGGATTTTTGCGGAGGCCAAAGCGGCGATAGAAGGGCAGGCAATTCCGGAGCGTCCACCGCTTGCGCACCGAGTGGATGTGGCAGTGCGGCAGTTTGAGCTTGCCCGGCAGGATAAGGGCGAGCACATCGCTTGTCTGGAGGCTCGGAAACACTTTGCGTGGTACTTACGGGGCGTTTCCCATAGCAGTTACTACAAAAATCAGATTTCCGCCATCAGCACTATGGAGGATGTTTATCAAATCGCTGAGGGCATCCGCAGAGATCTGAAATAATTGGATTGCATGAAAAATCCGCCGCTTCATACCCTAACTGCGAGGTGAAAGGGATGAAATGGCGGATTATTTTCTGTTTGCTGCTGGCTGTAGGTTTGGCGGTGCCTGTGCAGGCGGAGCCGATAAAGTGGGTGGATTTCGACGTGCCCTATGAATCGCTGCAATACGCCATGGAGCAGGATATTGCTACTTTCGAGGAGGAAAATCACATTTCTTGGGTTGATACGCTGGCACTGGCGGCTTGCCGCACCGGGGGGAAATGCGATTTGAAATCGGTCAAAAGAGCGTTCTCTGACCTGAAGGGAGAATTTGACCCGACGCAGGTGAAATATTTTGACTATTATCACACAGCATACTCGGCAGCACTGGGCGGCCTGCTGGGTAGCTATGCCATTGAAGTGGACGGGCAGTGGAAGTCCACTTACGGGCTAAAGGCCTTTTCGCCGGTGGCGGCAGGGTATGGCTACAGTCATTGTGCGGATTTCGGAGTTAGCCGAAGCTTCGGCTTCGCCAGAAGACATTTGGGAAACGACCTGATGGGTAGTCTTGGAACGCCAATCGTGGCAGTGGAGGGCGGTGTAGTGGAGGCCATGGGCTGGAACCGCTATGGTGGCTGGCGAATCGGCATTCGTTCCTTCGATTCCAGACGCTACTATTATTATGCCCACCTCCAAAAGGACCACCCGTTTGCGGAAGGCTTGGAGGTGGGGGACATGGTGCAGGCTGGGGATTTGATTGGTTTCATGGGGCGCACGGGCTATTCCGACAAGGAAAATGTCAATAATATCGAAACGGTCCATCTTCACTTCGGGATGCAGCTGGTGTTTGATGAAAGCCAAAAGGAATGTAACTCGGAAATATGGATTGATGTGTATGATATCGTACGGCTGCTGTCGTCCCATCGGTGCAGTGTTCAGAAAACACAGGATGGGTGGGAAAGGGTGTATCCTTATCAGGACCTAGATCTGCGGCAGTTTCCGTGGTGAACAAAGAAAAACGGCATCGTCTTATGACGATGCCGCAGCTTGTGACTTATTATCAGACCGCACGCTCGACCTTATTGGAACGGAGGCATCTGGTACAAGCGTACACATGGCACGGAGTTCCGTTGACCACGGCCTTGACACGCTTCACGTTGGGCTTCCAAGCGCGGTTAGAACGTCTGTGGGAGTGAGAAACCTTGATACCAAAGGTCACGCCCTTGCCACAATAATCACACTTCGCCATTTCATTGCACCTCCTAACATTAACCATTCAAATGCGCCCCATAAGACGCTTAGATATGATAGCAGACTTTGTCTCAAATTGCAAGCTTTTTTTGATAAATTTTTTGAATTTTTATTTTTATATTGATATTCCTGCTCAGCAAAGGTATAATAGACGAAAATGTAAGGAAAGAGGTGGGCGGTTTGATTGATACATACAGCGTTCCGCTGAAGCAAATCATTAAGGATTTTAATCTTCAGGTGGCTCAGGCTGCATCGGATTTGGATGCGGTACGTATCACGGTGCCGGATATGTCCCGTCCCGGACTACAGTTGGCAGGCTTTTTTGACCACTTTGAGCCTATGCGGCTGCAGATTATGGGCAACGTGGAGCAGAGCTATCTGACAAAACTCAGCAGCGCGGAACGATCCATCGCCTTCGATCGATTGTTTTCTTACAAGATTCCGGCCCTGCTGATTGCACGCAATGGTGAACCTATGCCGGAATGTCTGGCGATGGCGAAGAAGCACAATGTCACCATTCTGCGCAGCAAGGAGGCCACCAGCAATATTCTGTCCGCAATTATTACCTATATGAGCTCGGCTATGGCGGCACGTATTACTCGGCATGGTGTTCTGATGGAAATCTATGGAGAGGGAATCCTGCTGACCGGCGAGAGCGGCATCGGTAAGAGTGAGGCTGCAGTGGAACTGCTGAAGCGTGGACACCGCCTGATTGCCGACGATGCGGTGGAAATCAAAAAAATCTCAGGTAATTCATTGGTGGGTACCGCACCGGAGTTGATTCGCAACTACATCGAACTTCGAGGCATCGGCATCGTTAATGTGGCGAAGCTGTTCGGCATGGGCGCAGTCAAGGAGGAGAACATCATCGATTTGGTGGTGAACATCGTCCCGTGGAACACCCATCAGGTCTATGACCGGTTGGGCCTTGAGGATCAGTATATGGATATCCTTGGTGTGAAGGTTCCTATGTACACTATCCCCATCACCCCGGGACGAAATCTGGCGGTGATTTTGGAGGTGGCAGCAATGAATAACCGACAGCGGCGGATGGGCTACAACTCCGCTATGGAGTTTACCGAGCAAATCAACCGCCACTTTGACCAGAATATAGGGCAGCGGCAATGAAGGAATTTACTATCGGCACCAACGATGCCGGTCAACGGCTGGATCGGTTCCTTGCGAAGGCGGTACCTCTGCTACCTGCCTCTCTGGCACAGAAGTACATCCGAATCAAGCGGATAAAATGCAACGGGAAGCGAATCGAACGGGATACAAGGCTCCAAGCCGGGGATGTGCTGCAGCTGTATATCAATGATGAGTTCTTCGATAAGCCCAGAGAGGACAATGCCTACTTGACGGTGGCGGTGCCGAAGCTGCGAATTGTGTACGAGGATGAACATATCCTGCTGGTGGACAAGCGACCGGGACTGGCGGTTCATCCCCACGACGGGGCGGAGTATGGCCGCACGCTGATTGACCACATCCAGTCGTATCTGTATCAGAAACGGGAATGGCGGCCTCGGGAGGAAAATGCCTTCACTCCGGCCCTGTGCAACCGAATCGACCGCAACACCGGAGGCATTGTGATTGCGGCAAAAACAGCTGAAGCCCTTCGGGTTATGAATCAGAAAATCAAGGACAGGGAACTGGATAAGCGATATCTGGCAATCGTGGAAGGAATCCCTAAGCCAAAAGAGGGAAGCTTGCGTGGCTTTCTATTCAAGGACGCAAAAAAGAATCGGGTGTTTGTGACGGACACTCCTCAGACCGGGTCCAAAAGCTGTCAGACCAATTATAAGGTATTGACCAGCGGCAATGGACTATCACTGGTGGAGTGTGAGCTGATTACCGGCCGAACTCATCAGATTCGTGCCCAGTTTGCCCACGCAGGGCATCCGCTGCTGGGGGATGGGAAGTACGGAAAGCTGGATAAGCGGTTCGACCGGACCTATCAGGCACTGTATTCCTACAAGCTGACCTTTGCGTTTACCACCGATGCCGGGGCATTGGCGCATCTCAATGGGAAGTGCTTTCGGGTGGAGGACGTGGATTTCGTGAGGGAATATTTCCCATACTATACATTGTAAATCAAAGGGCAGCAGCAACGCACGGTGGTGCGGGCCTCCGTGGGGCAGGAACCATCTATCATTACAGGACTTCGGTGATTGTACCGCCGCCAATGACCAAATCGCCATCATAGAGTACTACCGCCTGACCAGGGGTGATGGCCCGCTGGGGCTGGTCGAATTCCACCCGGGCAAGACCCTTGTCCGCCGGGTATACCGTGGCAGGCTGTTCAATCATCCGGGAACGGGCTTTTGCCTTGACCCGGAGCGGTTCCGTCAGTGCCGGGATAGAAATCCAGTTCCAGTCTCCGGCAAGCAGGCCGGAGCGGAACAGCACCTCGTTGGGGCCGACGGTGACAGTGTTCGCCGTCATGTCCTTGGCGCAGACATAGACCGGTTCGCCCATGGCTAGCCCCAGCCCCTTTCTCTGGCCCAGTGTATAGGCGACGGCCCCCTCGTGGCGGCCTACCACCTGTCCATTGCGGTCCAGGAAATCTCCACAGGGGTAGTCTTTGCCGGTGTGGCGGCGCAGAAATTGGACGTAATCCCCATCGGGGATGAAGCAGATATCCTGACTGTCACGCTTATGAGCGTTGAGGAAGCCTTGCGCCTCGGCAAGTTGCCGAACCTCCTCCTTTGTCAGTTCCCCAAGAGGAAAACGGCTGTGGGAAAGCTGGTCCTGCGTCAGGGTGTAGAGGAAATAGGTTTGGTCCTTGCTGGTGTCTTTGGCTTTATACAATAAATAGCGTCCTTCATGGCGAATACGAGCGTAATGCCCGGTCACGATGCAATCGCAGTTAAGACGCATTGCCTCCTGCAGGAGGGCGCCAAATTTCAATCGGCGGTTGCATTCGATGCAAGGATTCGGCGTCAGGCCCTGCTCGTAGGCAACAGCGAATCGGTCTATCACTTCCTGACGGAAGCAATGACTAAAATCGAAAATGTGGAACGGCAGTCCCAGACGCTGGGCCACGTTCCGGGCATCCTCGGCGTCGCCGGAGCCGGTGCCGTTGATTAGACGCATGGTGGCACCTATGCAGGAATAGCCCTGCTGAAGGGTTAAATAGGCGGCGACGGAGCTGTCTACTCCACCGCTCATGGCAATCATAGCCTGTGGTTTTTGGTCCATAGGGGTCCTCCATTTACTTGCTGTGACCATTCTATCATAGCTCGACGGTGATGGCAATAGGGGATACATATTTTAACAATAATATTGAAAATATCCTGAAATTGGGCAGGGTGTACAAGTTTTGCAGAACAATTCTGTTAGAAACGTAGAGTTATGGTAAACCGGATAGCCCTTGCAAATTGACGGAATTTCTGTTATAATGATAAAAGTGAGAATTTGTGTATAAGGAGAAAGTGCCTATGAAGAAAAGGCTGTTGTGTTTGTGGCTTGTGATTGCAATCGTTGCAGGGCTGGTTGCGGCAGTGCCGGTTTCGGCGGTGTCTCAGATGGTTACCAGTGATTCCGGTCTCGATCTCATCAAGCAGTTTGAAGGTTTTTCCGCTACGCCTTATCGGGATACCGATGGACTGTATACCATTGGCTACGGTACGCGTTGTCCGACGGATAAGGTCGATTACTACAGAGAAAACCCCATGACCCCGGAAGAAGCAGAGGCGGAGCTGCGCAAGGCAGTGGTTACATATGAAAAGGCAGTCAATGCTTTCATCGACCGCCATGGTCTGAGCTTTTCCCAGCAGCAGTTTGATGCGGTGGTGTCTCTGGTTTACAATGTCGGCCCCAGCTGGCTGACAAAAGGCGGCACCCTGATTAATGCTTTGACCGGTGGTGCTACCGGAAATGATTTGATTTATGCGTTCACGATTTATTCCCTGTCTGGTGGCAACCGGAGCGTGGGCCATGTGAAGCGCCGTCTTTCGGAGGCGAACGTTTATCTCAATGGTGTGTACAGCCGGACCTTGCCGGATAATTATGCCTATGTGATTTATGACCCCCAGGGCGGCACGGTCAGTAGTTACAACGTTCAGGGCTATGATGCTGATTTGACAGCGGTGCCGAAGGTGTCCGCTTCCCGTGACGGCTACGATTTCAAGGGCTGGTTCACCGCTACTGAAGGCGGAAAAAAAGTGGAATTGCTGGATGGAACCACCAAAAATATGACCCTGTATGCGCAGTGGGAATCCCTCAGCGGTGAGATGCCGGATGATCCGGTTCAGGGCGGCGATCCTGCGCCTGAGAAGCTGGTCGTTACGGTTACGGGCAGTAATGTGAATGTGCGCAAGGGCCCCGGCCTGAGCTATGGTATTGTGCGAAAAATCGGTGCCGGCACAAAGCTGACGATTACCGAAATCAGAGAAAATGATGGCTACGTCTGGGGACAATTCGAGGAGGGCTGGATTGCGCTGGAGTACACGGATTACACGCCGGAGCAGTCCTGCACCCATCGGTATTCCGTAACGGTCCGGTCCGACCCTACCTGTACCGACGATGGCAGCGCCATCTATACCTGCAGCGATTGCGGTGATTCCTACACAGAAACCCTCGCAGCCACCGGTCATAGCTATGCCAGTGCTACCTGCACAGCTGCAAAAAAATGCAAAACCTGTGGCACAACAAGCGGTGAGCCCCTTGGTCACAGCTATGGCACCGACGGTATTTGTACCCGGTGCGGTCATAATAAGGGCATCACTGTTACCGTGACCAGCGACAGCGTCCTATTTCGTAGTGGACCCGGCACCAACTATCAGGTGGTCGGGACGGTCTACCGCGGGGACAAGCTGGATATCACGCAGACCAAGCAGGTTGGTGACTACCTTTGGGGCAAATTTGCAAAGGGCTGGATTTCCTTGCGGCGCACCAATTATGCGGCGGTGACCTGCAAGCATGACTACAGCGTGACCAGCAAGACCCCCACCACCTGCACAACCAAAGGAACGGTTACCTACACCTGCGAACTGTGCGGCGATTCCTATTCCGAGACTGCACCTGCCAGAGGACACGAATACGGTGTGAACGGACGGTGCATTTACTGCAAAGCCATGGATCCGGATTTCAGGGGGATGGTAGTGACCGTCACCGGAAACAATGTCAATATCCGCAAAGGTGCTGGACTGAGCTACAGCACAGTCGGATCCGTCAGCGCCGGTGAGAAGCTGACCATTACCGAGACGAAGAACAACGATGGCTACCACTGGGGCAAGTGCAGCAAGGGCTGGATCGCACTGAAATATACCAATTATGACCAGCTGGTAGTTGCCTCCTGCGACCATGCCTATGGTATTACGAACCAGAAGGCACCGACCTGTACCGCAGCCGGTAGCGTGACCTATATCTGTGACTACTGCGGTGATTCCTATACCGAGTCCGTCCCCGGAAAGGGACATCTGTTCCGCAACGCAACCTGTACCGAGGCAAAAACCTGCGATGTCTGCGGTGCGGTCAGCGGTAGCCCTCTGGGGCATATGTATGGAACCAACGGCCTGTGCGTCCGCTGCGGAGATTTGAATCCAGAATACGAGGCTGCAAATTGGGCAACCATTGTAAAGCTTTATGCCACGGTTGCCAATACCGATAGCCTGAACATCCGTCGGACCCCTAATGGAACCCTTGTCGGCTCCCTTGACCGGGGAGATAAGGTGGAGATTCTGGAGCAGCAGACCGTCAATAGCCTCCAGTGGGGACGCTGCGCCAATGGTTGGATTTGCCTGAGCAAATACTGTGAACTGACTACGGCTACGGAGAAAATCGAAAAAAATCAGCTGACCGGACTGACCGGTGTTGTGACCGCGAATTCGTTGGTGGTGCGTGCTGGTGCCGGTACGAAGTATGATATCGTGGATCGGCTGCCCAAGGGGACGACAATTGTTATTCTGGAAAAGGTAGCCGGAACCAGTTCCGTTTGGGGCCGGACCAATCTGGGTTGGGTCAGCATGAAGTATGTGGAATGGACGGAGGTCGGTGTGACCACCGCCAATTCTTTGATTGTTCGAGAAGGACCCGGTGCGAGCTATGCGCAGGTAAATCGTCTGCCCAAGGGGACTGCAGTGGTGATTCTGGAACAGAAATCTGCCAATGGTGTCATCTGGGGCCGTACGGAATATGGCTGGATTAGCATTCGGTATGTCCAGATGGGCGAGGCCGGAACGGTGACAGCCAGTGCTCTGATTGTACGTGCCGGTGCCGGCACCAATTACGCACAGGTGGATCGGTTGCCCAGAGGCACGATGGTGGTCATTTTGGAGACAAAGCTCAACGGGACTACCTCATGGGGCCGTACCCAATACGGCTGGGTCAGCTTGAAGTACGTCGACTGCAATGGTTAATTAATGAAAGAGGACACGCACCAGCGTGTCCTCTTTCAGCGTGTTAAAGAACTGTAAATTATCGGGCACCTCTAAAAACTCCCTTTCGGCGAAGTGCCCGTTCTTTTGCTCCAACTTATGCTTATAAAAACCTTGAAATACATCCAGTATTCCTGCGGTTTTTACCACATAATTTGAAGCAAAATTCCTGGGC
>JAZQIN010000074.1:0-3879 GCA_045541155.1 Faecousia sp. | reverse complement strand
ATCCGGGGTGACACGGCCGAAGACCGTGTATGTTTTCACCGCCTTGGCAAAATCTGCCTCGGTGGAAAGCTGGGTGGTATCCACCCAGTGCTCTGCGTTGGCGATGCCGGCGCGATGGGCCACTTCCGATACGGTGATGGGATTGTCTCCGGAAATGACCTTGATTTCTACGCCCTGGGCGGCGAAATAGGCGAAGGTATCCGGCGCTTCCGGACGAATCTGGTTAGACAGCATAATCAGCGCCAGAGGGTGGAGCTTCCCCGGTTCCAGGATTTCCTGGAGTTCGGCGGCGTACTGGGCAATCAGCAGCACCCGGTAGCCCCGGCCGGACCATTCCTCCACGGTCTCCCGAAGCTCCTCATACCGGTCGCCCATGGTAAATTCCGGCGCGCCCACGATAAAAGCGCCCTGTCCACGGAACACCGCGGCGCTCCATTTGGTGGCGGATTGGAAAGGAATCCGCTGGGTGCAGACCCAGTCGGTCTCCCCGGCGAAGACCTCCGCCATGGCTTTGGCGGTGTCGTTTTCCGGCTCAATGCCCGAATAGATGGCAGCAAGAATCCGCTCCAGCCGTTCCGGAGGATCGTCTGTCAGCGCAATCACATTTTCCACCTGCATGCCTGCCTGGGTGATGGTGCCGGTCTTGTCCACGCACAGCACATCTACCCGGGCCAGGGTTTCGATGCAGTTCATATCCTGCACCAGCACCTTCTGCCGGGCCAGCTTCAGAGAGGATACTGCCATAGCCACGCTGGTCAGCAGGTACAGCCCCTCGGGAATCATGCCGATGAGCGCAGATACTGTACCCTCCACGCTGTTTTGCAGACCCAGCTGCAGCACCTTAAATTCCTGATAGAACAGGATTAGGCCAATGGGAATCAGCGCAAAGCCCACCACCCGGATCAGCCGGTCCAGAGATTTCATCATTTCCGACTTGGATGCATGGGGATTTGCCTTGGCCTCGGCGGCCAGCCGGGCGGCGAAGGAGTCCGCTCCTACCCGGGTGAGGCGGGCGCGGGCGCTGCCTGCCACCACAAAGCTGCCGGATTTTAATTCGTCCCCGGGGTGTTTTACAATGGCATCCTCTTCACCGGTGACCAGGGCTTCATTCACTTGAAGCTCACCGGAAAGTACGATGCCGTCGGCGCAGATTTGGTCTCCGGAGAGAAATTCCACCACGTCATCGCGCACCAGCAAATCGGAGCGAATGGTTGTGATTTCCCCATCCCGGAGGGTGCGGATTTGTTGGGCGGCCACCAGCGTCAGCTTATCCACCGCCCGTTTTGCCCGGATTTCCTGATAGCAGCCGATGACGGCATTGCAAATGACCACAATCAGGAAGGTCATATTTTTTGCGGAAGAGCCGCTGAGGGCTAAAATCACTGCCAGCACCACAAAAACAAGATTGAAAAAGGTCAGGCAGTTTTCTAAAATGATGCTCTTTTCGCTGCGGGAAGCGCTTTGCGCCATGCCGTTGCTCCAGCCCTTCTCTGCCCGGAGCCGGGCTTCTTCCGTGGTCAGCCCGGTTGGGCTGTGCTTTACGAGAACCTCCTGCCGCTGGATATCAGGTGTCTTTTTTTGAAAGTTCACAGAATACCCCTTCTTTCGGGAATGTTATTTTTTCTGTCCCACAGGGCAAGGACGCTGCCCCGCTCCACAGTGACGGCGGCAGGCTTGCCGATGAAATGGTTGCTGACTCCCAGAGGATATCCCGGGGTCAAACTGCCGTTTTCGAGAGGGTAGTGAAGATTTTTCAAGGTCACCCCTCGGGCCTCCGGCCCCAGGCAGAACAGGGACAAAACCCCCTCTGCGCTTTGGGGGAACAAGAGGGTTTCTTCCTGAATCACTGTAACGATATAGCTTTCCCCGATGAGATAGCCCCGGGCGCCCTGGTCAGCTAAAAATTGCAGCACCTGGAAATTGGCGATGGTATGGTCAAGCCGGGGGCCGTCCAAACTGCCGTAGAGCCAAAATTCCTCGTATCCCAGAGAAAGGCCCTGGCGGACCGCCAGCATGGCATCGGTGTCGTCCTTTTCCACGGGAAACACATCTGCGCCCTGGGGTGTATAGCCCAGAGAATCGAAATCGCCCAGCACTGTGTGTGGGGTCAACCCTAAGGCGGCAGTGTGCCGCAGGCCGCCGTCGGCGGCGATGATATGGTCATCCGGCTGTATGGGCTGCAGCAGACCGCTGCAAGCGCCGGAGCAGAAAATCACACATTTTTTCATGGTGTTACCTCATCTTTTTCTGGGGTTTTCTATATTTTACCACATTCTGGGGAAAAAGGAACCCCCGGATTGCGCTGCCGGCAAAAAAATACGCCGTGACGTAGGGTCACGGCAAAAAATCAATATCTCAAAAAGCGCCGAAGCTTCTCTTCTGCCCGGTGGAGCGTGCGGCAGACGGTGCTTTTGTTCACACCCTGCTCCCGGGCGATTTGGGGGATGGTCATCTGCCGGAAATAGTAGTCGGTCAGCGTGCGGCGCTGACATTCCGTCAGCTCCTGGGTGATGACCAGCTTGATCCGGTCCAGCTGCATCTGTTTCGGCAGCCGGGGGCCTAAATATCCCTTAAAGAGTGTATTTTTCATTGCGGTAATACCCCCTGTCGTAGTAGTGCTCTGTCAGTTCCTTCAGTTCGTTCATTTGGGTCAGCATGGGGGTCAGCTCCGCAATGCGGCGCTTTAAGTGCCAGATTTCCTCCGGGTCTTCTGTCTGGGTCAGAGCCTGCCGAAGTTGCTTCAGTCTGGCCCGGAGCAAGGAGGCGGAGTATTCATAGCCCTGGCTCAGTTCCCGGAGGGTCATGGGGTATCCCTCCGGCATCGCAGGCAAAGGAAACTGGGGGCATACAGCGCGCCGTGGCACTTGGGGCAAAAAGCGGCGGGGGCTTTGGCTTGCTCATCTATGTAAAGGGTTCCTTCGATGGCTTGGCTCAATCACATCATCCTCTCGTGTAAATGGGAAACACCGGAAAATGTCGAAAACACAGAGCAAATTTTCGGAAGATTTTTCCAGTTATTTCCAGATAATAGTATACTACACACTTCGTGTGATGTCCGTCGAAATGTGTAGGAGCCAGATTTCCCCCCATTTCTCGGTTTTTTCATGGTATACTTTTCTCACAAACGGGAAAGGAGAGCGCCTATGTTGGGAGCAAGAATCGCCACTTTGCGGCGCGCTGCCGGCTGGAGTCAGGCAGAATTGGCCCAAAAACTGCAGATCAGCGCCAGCGCGGTGGGAATGTATGAGCAGGGGCGCCGCGAGCCTGATAATACCCTGCTCAAAAAAATCTGCGAGGTTTTTTCGGTTTCGACCGATTACCTGCTCGGACCCAACGAGGGTCCACGCGAGGTTGAGAGTGCGCTGGAGGACCTGCGTGGCAGACTTAAAGAGAGCGGCGGACTTATGTTCAAGGGAACCATGCTGAGCGATGAGGACACGGAAAAGCTTTTTGATGCTATGAAGCTTGCCGCTAAGATTATGCTTAAAGATCAATCGAACGATTAAAGGAGAGATATAAAAAACAAATGACCGAGCGCATTTTCCCATTCGTTTCAAACCTCATAAGTGAATATGGCACGCGTGATCCGATTAAGCTTTGCCGCCTTTGCGGTATTTCGGTGGTGTTTGCCGAGCTGCCGCCCTCGGTTGATGGGTTTTATATGGAAACAGAGGGCAAGCAGGCTATAGTGCTGAGCAATTCCCTTAGTGGTATTCGCAAGCATTTTTGCGCTGCTCACGAATTAGGGCACGCGTTGCTGCATCGCTCGCTTAACAGCATCTTCATCTCGGAAAATACTCAGTTGCCTGTTGGCCGCTATGAGCGCGAAGCCGATATTTTTGCCACGGTCCTGGTGCTTGGGGAAGTCGGAGGCCAAGC
>JAZQIN010000073.1:0-3297 GCA_045541155.1 Faecousia sp. | reverse complement strand
GAGTGGGTGCCCAGGAATTTTGCTTCAAATTATGTGGTAAAAACCGCAGGAATACTGGATGTATTTCAAGGTTTTTATAAGCATAAGTTGGAGCAAAAGAACGGGCACTTCGCCGAAAGGGAGTTTTTAGAGGTGCCCAATAATTAATCGCAGAAAGTATTTTCAACAGTCTGATTATAGCACGTTACCCACGGACATGCCAACCCATAGGAATGAAAATTTCTGTAAATTTATCAACGGCGTAGTTATCCGTCATGCCAGCGATATAGTCGCTGACGGTACGCCCCAGTCCATCAAAGGACATCTGTGGCTGAAAATCCTCCGGCAGCGCCTCGGGATGCTCATAATAATACTCAAACAGTCGCTGGAGCATATCCTTCGCCTTGCTCTCCTCGCCCTTGGCAACGGGATTGCGGTAGACCCGTTCAAACATGAACGACCGTAAATCCAGCAACGCCTTGTCCACCGCCGGCGAAAACAGCACCGCACCGGCTTCACGGGAAGTATGTATCGCATCGCAGACCAGCGTATTGACACGCTGGCTATGGTTATGTCCCAGCACCTCAAGTATATCCTTAGGCAAATCATCGTCACGCAGGATACCGGCACGAATCGCATCGTCGATATCATGATTGACATACGCAATCCGGTCGCTATGGCGCACCACCTGCCCCTCCAGCGTTTCGGGGATGTAGTCGCCGGTATGTCCCAGAATGCCCAGACGCACTTCATGAGTCAGGTTCAGGCCCTGACCATTTCGCTCCAGTATGTCCACCACACGCAGACTCTGCTCGTTATGCCGGAAAGGTTCTCCTAAACACACCGTAAGCGCGTGTTCGCCAGCGTGACCGAAGGGGGTATGTCCCAAATCGTGACCCATGGCGATGGCCTCCGCCAAATCCTCGTTCAGTCCCAGTGCCTGGGTGATGGTTCGGGCAATTCGGGTCACCTCAAGGGTATGGGTCATGCGAGTCCGGTAATGGTCGCCCTCCGGCTGCAAAAACACCTGCGTCTTGTGCATCAAACGGCGGAATGCCTTGGAGTGGACGATTCGATCCGTATCACGCTGGAAACAGGTACGGACATCATTCTCACGTGGGGCTTCCTCTCGAGGACGGCCCGTACTCTGGTCGGCAAAGGCCGCCAACGGATTCAACCGCTGGTGCTCCAAACGTTCCAGTTCCTCTCGCACTGTCATGTTACCACTCCTTGTTCTATCGGAAATGCACGGTATTCCTGTCCCGTTTCCATGCCTTCGATGGTACCGGCACTCATATCGGTCAGCTTATCCAGAAAGGGTTGCGCCTGTGCTTCGGGCATCAGAATTTCCAGCTCCACGTCTGCGCCAAACTGGGTATCCCGAAGGAGGCCTCCAAAGGCGGCAACCTCCAGCTTTACCCGTTCATAATAATTGTAGGGAATTGGCACATACAGCGCCGTCCAGACCCGTTTCATGGACTTTCCGGCCGCATCTACCGCAATCTTCGCACCCTTCGTATAGGCACGAACCAGTCCGCCCGCGCCCAGCAGGATACCGCCAAAATATCGGGTAACCACACACACAATATTATACAGCCCCTCCCGTTGGAGTACCTGCAGCATGGGCATTCCGGCGGTGCCTCCCGGCTCTCCATCATCGGAAAACCGAACGGCTCCATCCTTAATAATATACGCCCAGCAGTTGTGGGTGGCATCGTAGTGCTGCTTCTTCATCTGCTGAATCTTCTCCAGCGCCGCTTCTTCCGTTTCCACAGGCCAGACTCGTCCGATGAAATGAGATTTTTTCTCGTAAAATTCATCCTCGCCAAACGCCGTCGGCACCAGATACTCGTCCAAGGGTCAGCACTCCTTTGTAATATACTCTTTCAGCCGGCCATAGAGAATGGGGTCAAGAATCGTCTCCACCACAATCCCCTCGCCGGTATAGTCCACCGACTTTACCTGCGCATTCTTGTGGAGAGTATCCACCAGTCCGCCCTGACTATACGGCAGGGTCAGCACCACATGGTGGCGGCTATGCCCAAGGGCCCCCTCGATGGCCTTCAGCAGCGCATCCATGCCATAGCCGTGTTTGGCGGAAATCCGCACCACATCCTCCCCGATGGGGATATCGGTGGGGTCCACAAGGTCGGCCTTATTATAACAGCGCAGCACCTTCGTTCCGGGCTTCGCCAGCTTGGCAATCAGCTTATCCACCACCTCGATGTGTTCCTCACGTTCCGGGTCAGCGGAATCAATCACATGGAGCAGCAAATCCGCATACTCCAGCTCCTCCAGCGTGGCACGGAAGGCATCCACAAGATGGTGGGGCAGCTTCGCAATGAATCCTACCGTATCAGACAGTACCACATCCAGATTGTCGGAAACGGTCAATTGTCGGGAAGTGGTGTCCAAAGTGTCAAAAAGACGGTTATTGGCAGGGATTCCAGCACCGGTCAACTGGTTTAACAGGGTGGATTTTCCGGCATTGGTATAGCCCACGATGGCTACCACCGGTACGGAATTTTTCATCCGGCGTTCCCGTTGGACACTACGGACTTGACGCACCTGCTCCAGCTCGTGCTGCAAACGGGTGATTCGTTCCCGGATATGTCGGCGGTCAGACTCCAGCTTCGTTTCACCGGGGCCACGGGTGCCGATGCCGCCTCCCTGACGGCTCAGACTCTTGCCCATGCCCGACAGTCGGGGCAGCAGGTACTGGTACTGCGCCAGCTCCACCTGCAATCGGCCTTCCTTGGTTTTGGCTCGCTGGGCAAAGATGTCCAGAATCAGGGCACTACGGTCAAGCACCGTCACGCCCAGAATCTCCTCCAACGCACGGATATTACCGGGGGACAGCTCATTGTCAAATATCACCATGGTGGACGCAGTGGCCTCCACCAGCATCTTCACTTCCAGCGCCTTTCCCTCGCCGATAAAACTATGGGCATCAGGAGTATGACGATTTTGCAGGACCTTACCGGTACAAAAGCCGCCGGCAGTCTCCAGAAGTGCGTCCAGCTCCTCCAGCGTTTCATCCGTAGCGGTCTGGGCTTTCGTAAAACAGTCGGCATTCAAGCCCACCAGCACCGCTCGCTCCTGCACCATATTATCAAAATTAGATTCCATTTTCTCCTCCATGGAGCAATAAATTATCGTTTAGCGCACTAAACGCCACACCCAAAGCCTCCCTCTGATGAGGGAGGTGGGCCGCCGAACGGCGGCTCGGAGGGAGAGAAAAATGTCGCAATTATCTCTCCCCCAGTCGAAAATCAAAGATTTTCGCCAGCCCCCTCGTCAGAGGGGGCCAAGGGATGG
>JAZQIN010000072.1:0-17464 GCA_045541155.1 Faecousia sp. | reverse complement strand
CAGGAATTTTGCTTCAAATTATGTGGTAAAAACCGCAGGAATACTGGATGTATTTCAAGGTTTTTATAAGCATAAGTTGGAGCAAAAGAACGGGCACTTCGCCGAAAGGGAGTTTTTAGAGGTGCCCTATTGTTTAGCGGTGCACCGCACTTACAAAATCCGTGTCATTGCGAGGCCCGAAGGGCCGTGGCAATCTCCTGGTACAATCTGAATTAACGAATGATTGACAGGGATATACCTTGGCTTATCAACAAAACATCTCTGAAAACATAACATTCTACCGGGAGATTGCCACGTCGGGCTGCGCCCTCCTCGCAATGACATCCGTTGTTTGTAATGCTGTGCTTACTGCGCTAAACGATAATTTAGCACCCTACATACGCAATCACCGCAGGAGAGAACTCCGGCGGTGGTTTTTTATCCACGCATAGCACGTTTTCTGGCGATATTGATGGGACCTTCCGACATCCGGTTAATCCAGCTCAGGCTCTTACCGCAGCCGTAGGCTACGCAGGAATCCGGATCATCCGCCAGCGTACAGCGAACACCGGTACGCTCCGACAGCATCGCATCCATGCCGAACAGCTGGCTTCCGCCACCAGTGAGCGTAATGCCATTTTCCGCAATGTCGCTGACCAGCTCCGGAGAAGTATCCTCCAGCACCGACAGCACCTCGTCCGCAATCTGACGGGCTGGACGGCGCAGTACCTCCGCTATCTCCGCAGAGTGCAATTCCAGCTCCCGGGGCATTCCGGACTTCACATCACGGCCCTTAACTACCATAGACGCATCCTCCGGACGGTCATGGACACAGCCAATCCGAATCTTGATATCCTCTGCAGTGGTCTTACCGATAATGACACCATGACGGCGGCGGACATGACGGCCAATCGCTTCATCAAAGCTATCACCGGCGACCTTGATGGACGAGGATGCCGCAACGCCATTCAGCGTCAGCACCGCCACATCCGTGGTGCCGCCACCGATATCCACAATCATATGGCCTGTGGGGCCACTGATGTCCAGTCCGGCTCCCAGCGCCGCCGCCAGCGGTTCCTCAATCAGGTACACCCGTCGAGCACCAGCCTCAATGGCGGCGTTGATGACGGTACGCTCCTCCACTTCGGTAACACCGCTTGGAACGCAGATGATGACACGGGGCTTAGGGGTAAACAGGCTGGTCTTGCCCGCCTCACGGAACAGTACCTGCAGCATCCGGACCGTCATCTCATGGTCAGAAATGACACCGCCCTTCAGAGGATGCATTGCCACCACGTTGCCGGGGGTACGACCCAGCATATTACGGGCAGCGGCACCAACCTCCAGAATCTTGCCGGTATTCTTATCCAGCGCCACAACAGAAGGCTCCCGTACCACGACACCCTTGCCGTCCACATAAATCAACACATTGGCTGTGCCAAGATCCACACCCAAATCATTCGAAAACAAACGCATATTTTTCACCTACTGGTATTTTTATAATGTATCGCCGACGCAACAGCTGCGCAATGAACTTCCTTCGCTCCGGCCGTCAGCAGCACACGGGCACATTCTCCGGCAGTAGCGCCGGTGGTAAGGATGTCATCCAGCAGCAAAATCCGCTTTCCCACTATCCCTTCCGCCTCCACCGCCTGATAGGCTCCCAGCACATTGGCACGGCGTTGAGCTTGTCCGCTCAGCCGGGATTGAGGACTGGTATGGCGAATCTTACGGAGACACCTGACCGGCTCGATACCAAGCTCGGTGCCAACCGCCTTTGCCAGCAGCTCCACCTGATCGTAACCACGACGCAGCTTTCGGAGCCGGCTCACCGGCACCCAGCTAATCAAATCGTAGTCACCCTCACGCTCCCGAAGCAGCTTCATGGCAAGCAATCGTCCATAACCTAAGGCCAGATGCCGCTTGCCGTAAAACTTATAGCGGAGCAGACTTCGTCTGACGCTCTCTTCATAATGCCACAAAGCAAGCCAACTGTCAAGGAACGGAAGCTTGATTTTTGAAATCTTACAGTCCGGTCCATGGATCCGGCAGTGACTACACAGGTCGATTTCTCCATTTTCCAGCAATTTTCCGCAAAGGATGCACTTGGGCGGAAAGAGGATGCTCCAAATCATTGCTCCACCCTCCCCTGAAGCCGCAGTTTCAGACCGGTATACCGGCGGCCCACTCTGGCGTTTTGCACCATGATGCCTACGGTTTCCTCCCGACCCACGATAATCAGCAGCTCTCTGGCACGGGTGATGGCGGTATACAATACGCTGCGATTCAGCAGATACTGAGAACCGCTCCAGGCCGACAGCACCACGCAACGATACTCGCTACCCTGACTTTTATGGACGGTCATGGCGTAAGCTGGCTCCAGCTCGTGGAGCTGGTCAAATTCGTAGTCTACCTCCCGGTCGTCAAAGACCACCGTCAGCTGCTCCATATGAGGGTCGATGGACTTGATGATGCCCACGTCACCGTTGAAAATGCCGGTGCCTACCTCGCTGCCATCGCATCGTTTCCACATGATATCATAATTATTCCGAATCTGCATCACCCGATCCCCCTCACGGTATGTGAAAGTGCCGTGGGGGCGTTCTTTTTTGGTGGGTGCAGATGGATTTAAACTGTTTTGCAGCAACTGATTCAGACTCACCGTGCCCACGCCGCCCTTGCGAGTGGGGGTCAGTACCTGAATCTGGTCTGACGGGATGCCCATATTCTGAGGAAGTCGACGGACGCACAAATCTGTGATGGTGCGACTGACCTCCTCCTCACTGCGGCAGGGCAGGAAGAAAAAGTCGCTCTTTCGATCACGAAGATTGGGCTGCTCTCCATGGTTGACCCGGTGGGCATTCATGACAATCAGACTCTCCTGCGCCTGTCGGAAAATTTCCGTCAGACGGACGGAGTTCAGCATCTGGCTGCGGAGCATATCATTGAATGGGAACCCAGGCCCCACCGGCGGCAGCTGGTCGGGGTCGCCCACCAGAATGATTCGCTTATTCTCCGGAATCGCCTGCATCAGGCTATGTAGCAATTGAATATCCACCATGGACATCTCATCCACGATTACCACATCTGTTTTCAGAGGATTGGTTTCATCCCTGACGAAAACCATTTGTCCCGTGGCAGGGTCGATGGTAGCCTCCAGCAGACGGTGGATGGTCGAAGCATCCCGACCCGTTACTTCCGTCAGCCGTTTCGCCGCACGTCCGGTGGGCGCCGCCAGCAAACAACGCAGTCCCATCTGCTCAAAAATTGACAGGATACCATTTAATATCGTCGTCTTACCAGTACCGGGGCCGCCGGTAATCAGCAGCAGGCCGCTAGTGGCGGCTGTCCGGATGGCAGCGGTCTGGCTCTCGGAATAAGAAATGCCACCCTCCTGCGCCGCCCGACGCACCATCCCATTCAGCCCCCGTGGCTCCGGAAAATGCGCCTTTGAATGAGCCAACAGCCGATGGGTACAATATATTTCAGCACGGTACAGCTGCGGCAGATAATCCACCGTGATACCAGCCAGCTCCGACCGCACCAGACGCTCTGCATCCAGCAGACGGGCAATTCCAGCACGAATATCCTCCGGTTCCAGCGTCAATAGCTGCGCAGTGGCTCCAATCAGCTTGTCCTCCGGCAGGAAGCTATGCCCGGCAGTCAAATTATAATTCAATTCAAACAGAATACCGGCCTCCACCCGTCGGGGGTCATCGCCAGCAACCCCCAACTCAATGGCAAACCGGTCCACTGCCCCAAAGGGTGCCTCCAGTCCGTCGTCCATCAGAAGATAGGGATCATCGTACAAAAGCTCCATGGTCTGCTCGCCGTATAGCTTGTACGTCCGCACCGCCAGCTCCGCAGGGAGCTGGTGCAGGGTAAACAACTCCAGCAGTTGCCGCAGACCCACCCGCAACCGGAACTCCTCGCCGATGGCCTTGGCCTTGGCGGCGTTGATGCCACTGATTTCCGCCAACCGCATTGGTTCCCGTTCCATAATCTGCAAGGTATGCTCTCCAAACCGGTCTACGATTCGGGCAGCTGTTTTGGGGCCAATGCCCTTGATGATACGGCTGGACAAATAGCTGACGATTTCCGGTGCCGTCTGAGGTAGCATCCGCTCCAGAAACTCCGCCTCGAACTGCTTGCCGTAGCTCTGGTGGGCACTCCAGCGTCCGGTAACCATCAGTCGCTCCCCCACCGCAGGCATGGGTATCGTGCCAACCACCGTCACCGCTTCGCCGCCCTGACACCGCAGGCGCAGGACGGCATAGCCATTTTCATGATTATGGAATACCACGGCACCTATCGTGCCCTGAATGATTTCAAGTTCCGTCAAGTTTCTTTCGCTCCTGTTCCACTCTGGCGGTCAGCTCCGCCATGTCGCAAATGGTAATCCCCTGTCGGGTCAACCGATTCCGCTCCTCTTCTGTCAGTCCACCGTCCAGCAGAATCAGTGGACTATGGGTCAGCCCCACATCATGCAGCCAACGATGCCGCCGGATCAGCGGCTCTTCCGCACCGCCGCCACGGCACAAACACACCGTCACAGATCCCCGCTGCCCAGGCAGCAGGAACCCAAACAGCACCCACAGGGCGCACAACGCCCCAAAGGCCGCCAGCACACTCAATACGATCCATGTCGCCATATTCTCCACCTCGGTACAGTTTATGACGCACACGCCCTGTTCGTGTCTGTTTGTATGTAAATTATTGTTTACCGGCGTACCGCCGGAATGCAGAATGTGGAATGCAGAATGCAAAATGATTGTATTTCCTTCGGAAATGATTGAAATTATCGGCGTAGCCGATACTGTTCATTCTGCATTATGAATTCTGCATTGCAGCGCGTATGCGCTGCTAAGCTAAACGATAATTTCGTGCATCGATTTATCTTCCTTTAGTTTACTATATTTTCTTCGGATCGAAAAGACCTTTTTGTGAAAAACTTTTGGTGGCTGGTTGTAAAGTTTTTGCAAAAATTCACGAATCAGCCTTGCAGATCATGGCAATATCAGTTATAATACCTAGGAAGTATGGGTGGAAGTAGGGCATCTCCATGAAAGACTTGAGTTTGCTGATATGGGTGACCCAGTTGGGTCTCTCTACGGTGGGTCCCCTCACTGTCTGCACGCTGCTGGCCGTCTGGCTCCACAATCGCTTCGATTGGGGTATGTGGGTCATCTGGGTAGGCATCGGTCTGGGCATGGTTGGTGCCATCGACGGTCTGCGCACCTCCCTGAAGGCCATGGACCGGCTCACCAAAAAGAAGTCGGAGGACGTGCCGCCCCCTGTCAGCTTCAACGACCACCACTGATCCCCGGAGGATTGCTATGGATTCCCGTAAATTCGTTTTGAAACAGACCGCCATCATCGCCCTCGGACAGGTCCTCTGCGTCGGTGCCATGATTGGAATCTTCGCACTGCTGCGCAAATTCGATTGGGCTGTACTGATTGGCGGCATTGCCGGCGGCCTGCTGGCGGTATTGAACTTCCTGTTCATGGCCATCAGCGCCAGTATCGCCGCCGATAAGGCTGAAGCCCAGAATGTCAAGGGTGGTCAAGCCACTGTCCAGATATCTTACCTTGTCCGGATGGTAGTGCTGTTCATCGTCCTGTTCGCGCTGGTCAAGAGTGGACTGTGCAACGTTATCACCGTCGTCCTCCCTCTGGCCTTTACTCGCCCAATCCTTACTATTGCTGAATTTTTTCGAAAGTCAGGTGATACCGTATGAATGTGAATGTCACCGGCCCCTATATCTATTTCACCATCCCCATTTTCGGCGGTATCAAGGTCACCCAGACCATGCTGTCTTCCATTGTGGTCACCATGTTGCTGTGCATCGCCTGCGTCCTACTGGGCAAGGGTCTGAAAAAACGGCCGGACGGCAAACAGGTACTGGTGGAAAAGGGCATCAGCATGATGCACGGTATGGTCGTTGATACCATGGGTGCCCATAACGCCCACTGGACCCCCTTCATCATCACGATATTCCTCAGCAGCATCTGCGGAAGCCTGATTGGTATGACCGGTTTCCTGCGCTCTACCACCGCTGACCTGAGCACCGTTCTCACCTGGGCAATCATGGTCAGTCTGATTATCTGGTTCAACAACATCAAAAATAATGGTTTTGTTGGCTGGCTCAAAGGATTTACCGAACCGGTGGTAGTCATGACCCCCATGAACATCATCTCTGAAATCGCTCAGCCGGTGTCCATGGCTTTCCGTCACTTCGGCAACGTTGCTGGCGGTGGTGTCATCACCACCATCTTGTATACCGCGCTGGCCGGTGCTTCCGCACTAGTGCTGAATCTGATAGCGTCTAGTGGCGTAGCCGTTTCAAGCATCCTTCTGGTGACCGGCGGTGGCCTCATTACTTGGGGTACGAACAAGAAAAAACTGGCACTAAAAATCTTCGGCACTGTAATTGCGGTACTGGGACTATTCGGTATACTGCAGGCCTTCGGCATCCTGTCCGGAGTGCCGATATTGGCCGTAGGCATCCCTGCAGTGCTCTCTATTTATTTTGATTTGTTCTCCGGCTTCGTTCAGGCTCTGGTTTTTAGTTTGCTGACCATGGTCTATGTGGCTGGCTCCTGTCCCGACCCGGCAGAATCCTGATTTTGTTAACCATAAAATTCATATAAACATTTTTAGGAGGCATTTTTATGGAATTCTTTAACGCTTATTTTCTGAAGGCATGCTGTGCTATCGGTGCCGGTCTGTGTATGGGCATCGGTGCTATCGGCCCCGCTCTCGGTGAAGGTAACGCCGTCGGTAAGGCTCTGGAGGGCATGGCCCGTCAGCCCGAAGCCGCTGGCAACCTGCGTACCAACATGATTCTAGGCTGCGCCATCACTGAGACTACCGGTATCTACGCTCTTCTGATTTCCTTCCTGATTCTCTTCACCGTTAACGTGTAATCCAGACACCAGAAAGGAGCCACACAGGTGGATAGATTTGAAAGCTTTATTGGCATTAACTTCTGGACCGCACTGGTGACGCTGATCAACTTCCTTTTACTGTTCTTTGTGGCGAAGCACTTTCTGATTGGTCCAGTGATGAAGATCATCAAAGATCGTCAGGATGAAATCGACGGCTTGTATACGGATGCCAACGCCGCCAAAGCGGATGCACAAGCCATGCAGGCAGAATATCAGGCAAAGCTCAACGATGCGCAGGCTACCTCTGACCGCATCGTCAAGGAGGCTGTTGCCCGAGGTCAGGCCCGTGAGGAGGAAATCATCCGTCAGGCCAATGCCGACGCCTCTGCCATTATGGACAAGGCCTCTGCCGACATCGCCATGGAGAAGAAAAAGGCCCTGAACGATGCCAAGGATGAGATTTCTGACATCGCCATGGCCATCGCCGGAAAGGTGGTCGGCCGGGAACTGAACGCCGCGGACCAGAGCAAGCTGGTGGATGAGTTCATCGACGGACTGGGTGACGGCGTATGACGGAAGCCGGAAGTGTTTACGGACAGGCGCTGTATGACCTTGCGGTGAGCGAGGGGCTGTCCAAGGTCATTTTGGATGAGCTGACGATATTGCGCCAGAGTTTTGAAAAAGAGCCGGATTATATCCGTCTGCTCTGTTCCCCTACCCTGACCAAAGAGGAACGCTGTCAGATTCTCGACGACAGTTTCAGTGGGAAAATTCAGCTATATTTGCTGAACTTCATGAAAATATTAACCGAAAAGGGCTATATGCGCCATTTTTCGGATTGCTGTGCCGCCTATCGGGACTGCTACAACCGGGACAATGGTATCCTGCCTGTCCGGGTGGTGACGGCAGTCGCTCTGACGGCAAATCAGCAAAAGCGGCTTTCGGAAAAGCTGGCGTCCATTACCGGAAAGACCATCGCTCTGGATTTGCGCATTGATGCCAACGTCCTCGGCGGCATCCGGCTGGATTGCGACGGAAAACGGCTGGACGACACCGTGGCCCATCGGCTGGATGCAATCCGAAATACCCTAAAAAATACCGTACTTTAGGGCACTTCTAAAAACTCAATTTCGAGCAGGTGCCCAGAAATTTTGCTTTAAATTTTGTGTTAAAAATCGCAGGAATACTGTATGTATTTCAAGATTTTTATAAGCAAAAGTTGGAGCAAAAGGGCGGGCACTTTGCCGAAAGGGAGTTTTTAGAGGTGCCCTATCATCAGAAAGCAGGTACAGTATGGAATTAAGACCCGAAGAAATTACAAAAATCATCCGTAGTCAAATCAAGAACTACGAAAATAGAATGGAAGCCAGCGAGACCGGCGTGGTCATCCTCGTGGGTGACGGCATCGCCAAGGCCAGCGGTCTGGATAAATGTATGGCAGGCGAATTGCTGGAATTTCCCAACGGCTCCTACGGCATGGCTCAGAATCTGGAGGAGGACACGGTATCCATCGTCATCCTCGGTACCGACAACGGCATCAAGGAAGGCGACATCGTTAAGCGTACCGGTCGGGTGGTCTCTGTGCCCGTTGGCAAGGGGCTGATTGGTCGTGTCGTAGACGCACTGGGTGCGCCCATCGACGGCAAAGGCCCCATCACCAACGAGGGCTTCCGTCCCATCGAATCTCCCGCACCGGGCATCATTGAGCGGAAGCACGTTTCCCGACCCTTGCAGACCGGTATCAAGGCCATCGACTCCATGATTCCCATCGGTCGCGGTCAGCGTGAGCTGATTATCGGCGACCGCCAGACCGGCAAAACCACCATCGTCACCGACACCATCCTGAACCAGAAGGGCAAGGATGTGATTTGCATCTATGTGGCGATTGGTCAGAAACGTTCTACCGTGGCGCAGGTGGTGGAAAACCTGACCATCGGCGGCGCCATGGACTACACCATCGTGGTCTCTGCCACCGCCTCGGAGCTGGCCCCCATGCAGTACATCGCCCCCTACTCCGGCTGTACCATGGGTGAGCACTTCATGGCGCAGGGCAAGGACGTGCTGGTAATCTACGACGACCTGAGCAAGCACGCTGTGGCCTACCGTGCCATTTCGTTGCTGATTCGTCGTCCTCCCGGACGGGAGGCCTACCCCGGCGACGTTTTCTATCTCCATTCTCGCCTTCTGGAGCGTGCCGCTCAGATGTCCGACGAGTTGGGCGGCGGCTCTTTGACCGCACTGCCCATTATCGAAACGCAGGCCGGTGACGTTTCCGCCTATATTCCCACCAACGTTATCTCCATCACCGATGGACAGATTTTCCTTGAGAGCGAATTGTTCAACGCCGGCATCATGCCTGCGGTAAACCCCGGCATCTCCGTGTCCCGTGTGGGTGGCGATGCCCAGCTGAAAGCCATGAAGAAGGTCTCCGGCTCCCTGAAGCTACTGTACTCCCAGTATCGTGAGCTGCAAAGCTTTGCACAGTTCGGCTCCGACTTGGATGCGGATACCAAGCAGCGTCTTGCTCTGGGTGAACGAATCGTGGCGGTGCTGAAGCAGAAGAACAACGCCCCCGTAGAAGTTGCACATCAGGTGTGCATCATCTACGCCGTGACGAACGGCTATCTGAACGCCATCGATGTGGATGCCATCCCTGAATTTGAAAAGCGGCTGTATGAATATATGGACGTTCGCTACGAAACTGTGCTGGATGCCATCCGTTCCACCGGCAAGCTGGAAAAAGATACCGAGGACAGCCTGAAATCGGCCCTCAACGAACTACTGACCGACCTCGGCAAGAGCGTCTAAGGAAGGAGGCACACGATGGCTGGTGTTTCCACCAAGGATATCAAAAACCGCATCCGCAGCATGGAGTCCACCAGACAGATCACCAAAGCCATGGAAATGGTGGCTGCCTCCAAGCTACGTCATGCGCAGGCACAGGTGCTGGCTTCCAGACCCTATTTTGAAATCCTTTACTCTACTATTTCTCAAATCGTAGAATCGGGAAGTGATTTTTCTTCCCCTTATCTTCAGAATAACAACTCCGGCAAGGCACTGTATGTGGTCATTGCTGGCGACCGTGGTCTGGCCGGCGGCTACAACAGCAACATCCTCAAGCTGGTGCAGGCCCAAATCGATGGCAAGGATGCCACGATTTTGCCCATTGGCAAAAAGGCGGTGGACTTCTATCGCACCCGTGGACTTCCCATACTGACCCAGACCTATGCCGAAGCAGCCGGCGTATCCATCGGCGACTGTTTCTCCATCGCCAAGCTGCTCAGCAACGCTTTCCTCAAAGGCCAGTTCACTGAGATTCATGTGGCGTATACCAGCTTCGTTTCGGTGCTGTCGCAGACACCTGCTACGTTGCAACTATTGCCGCTGACCGGCACCGATTCCGCCAAAACTGCCGCCACCGATATCATCTACGAACCCAATCAGGAGGCTGTCTTTGAGGCCATCATTCCGGAGTATCTGGGAGGACTGCTGTACGGCGCACTCTGCGAAAGCCGTGCCTCTGAGCAGGCCGCCCGGCGCACCGCCATGGACTCTGCCACCCAAAACGCCGAGGACATGATTGCAGATCTGAGCCTGAAATTCAATCAGGCTCGTCAGGCGGCAATCACGCAGGAAATCACCGAAATTGTGGCAGGTTCCTGATTATCTAACCAATTATTATGTCATTGCGAGGAGCGTAGCGACGTGGCAATCTCCCCAGTTAAGGGGATTCCCACGCCAGTGTGCGCACTGGCTCGGAATGACAGTATGTAGCAAGGAGTTGAATCCAATGGCCAATCATAAAGGTACAGTGATCCAAATTGTGGGTCCTGTCCTCGATATCCGCTTCGGGGATGACTGCCTTCCCCAGCTCCTGAACGCCATCCACATCCCCCACGGCGACACCACCGTGGTGGCAGAGGTGGCGCAGCACATCGGCGACAATGTGGTTCGCTGCATCGCCATGAACTCCACCGATGGCCTCCAGCGTGGCATTGACGCCATCGACACCGGTGCGCCAATCACCGTACCTGTGGGTGACGAGTGTCTGGGACGGGTGTTCAATCTGCTGGGTCAGCCCATCGACAACAAAGCCCCCGTCAAGGGCGCAGATCAATGGAGCATCCACAGAAGTGCCCCTGCCTATGACGAGCAGCAGCCTGCCACCGAAATTCTGGAAACCGGCATCAAAGTCATCGACTTGATTTGCCCCTACGCAAAGGGCGGCAAAATCGGTCTGTTCGGCGGTGCCGGCGTTGGCAAGACCGTGCTGATTCAGGAGTTAATTTACAACATCGCCACCGCCCACAACGGCTATTCCGTATTCACCGGCGTTGGCGAACGTACCCGTGAGGGTAACGACCTCTACAACGAAATGACCGAGTCCGGCGTTATCTCCAAGACCGCCATGGTCTTCGGTCAGATGAACGAGCCCCCCGGAGCCCGTATGCGTGTAGGCCTTTCCGGCCTGACCATGGCAGAATATTTCCGTGATGTGAAGCACCAGGACGTGCTGCTGTTCATCGACAACATCTTCCGTTTTACACAGGCTGGCTCTGAGGTTTCCGCACTGCTGGGCCGTATGCCCTCCGCCGTCGGCTACCAGCCTACGCTGGCCACCGAGATGGGTGCCTTGCAGGAGCGCATCACCTCCACCAAAAACGGTTCCATCACCTCCGTTCAGGCGGTCTACGTTCCTGCCGACGACCTGACCGACCCTGCTCCTGCCACTACGTTCGCCCATCTGGACGCTACCACCGTTCTGGATCGTGGCATCGCCAGCTTGGGCATCTATCCCGCCGTGGATCCTCTGGATTCCACCTCCCGTATCCTTTCTCCGGAAGTGGTGGGCCGAGAGCATTACGAAACCGCCCGAGCCGTGCAGCACATCCTCCAGCGCTACAAGGAGCTGCAGGATATCATCGCCATCATGGGTATGGACGAGCTGAGTGAAGAGGACAAGCTGATTGTAGGTCGCGCCCGTAAGGTGCAGCGGTTCCTGAGTCAGCCCTTCCATGTGGCGGAACAGTTTACCGGCTATCAGGGCAAATATGTGCCCCTGAAGGAAACCATCCGTTCCTTCAAGGAAATCATCGACGGCAAGCACGACGATATCCCCGAATCCTACTTCCTGTTCGCCGGTTCCATCGACGAGGTCGTGGAAAAATTCAAGGGCGGTGAGGGTAAATGACCCCCTTCCCTCTGAAAATCGTCACCCCTGACGGCATCAAATACGATGGACAGGCAGAGGAGCTGATCGTACGCACCACCAGCGGTGATGTGGGCATCCTTGCCGGACATCTGGGCATGGTGGCACCATTAGGCATGGGACGGGCCACCGTCATCATCGATGGTCAGAAGCGTTACGCCGCCTGCATCGGTGGCATGGTTGCTGTGGTGAATGGTCATGTGGATTTGGTGCCCACCTCCTTTGAATGGGCAGAGGACATCGACACCGACCGGGCTAACCGCTCCTATCAACGGGCTCAGCAGACCCTTAGCGACAAATCCGCCTCTGACACCGATATCCGTCTTGCCAAAGCACGGCTTCATCGGGCTCTGGTTCGTAAAAATGTGGCTTCCATCAAATGATTTTGACCCTCCGGCAGCGTGCCGGAGGGTTTTTCTATAATATTTTCCATAAATTTCGCAGTTTCCTCTTGTAAATTTCGCTGATTTAGCGTATACTTTATCCTAGTATTTCTTTAGCAAGAGAGGTTTGTATCATGGAACTGATTACTGTTCGTGAGCTTTTCAAAAACACCGAAAAATATGCCGGTGCCGAAATCGAAGTCGGCGGCTGGGTGCGCAATCGCCGTCCCAGCAAGCAGTTCGGCTTCATCGTCCTGAACGACGGCACTTACTTCACCCCTGTGCAGGTGGTGTACAACGACTCCATCGAGAATTTTCAGGAAATCAGCAAGATTAACATCGGCGCTGCGCTGATTGTCAAGGGTACGCTGGTGCTGACCCCCGACAGCAAGCAGCCCTCCGAGATTCAGGCCACCTCCGTCACCGTCGAGGGCCCCTCCACCGGCGACTTCCCCCTGCAGCCTAAGCGGCACTCCATGGAATTCCTGCGTACCATCCCCCATCTGCGCCCCCGCACCAATACCTTCCAGGCGGTGTTCCGCGTCCGCAGCCTTGCGGCCATGGCGATCCACCAGTTCTTCCAGGATCGGGACTTCATCTACGTCCATACGCCCCTGATCACCGGCTCCGACTGCGAGGGTGCCGGCGAGATGTTCCAGGTCACCACCCTGAACCTGAACGACATTCCCAAAACCGAGGACGGTAAGGTGGATTTCTCTCAGGATTTCTACGGCAAGCCCACCAACCTGACCGTTTCCGGTCAGCTCAACGGCGAAACCTTCGCCATGGCTTTCCGCAACATCTACACCTTCGGCCCCACCTTCCGTGCCGAAAACTCCAACACCACCCGTCACGCTGCCGAGTTCTGGATGATTGAGCCGGAGATTGCCTTCGCTGACCTGCAGGACGATATGCGTCTTGCCGAGGATATGATCAAGTACATCATCTCCTATGTGCTGGAGCACGCTCCCGAGGAGATGGCATTCTTCAACCAGTTTGTGGACAAGGGTCTGCTGGAGCGTCTGAACCACGTTATGAACTCCGACTTCGGTCGTGTCACCTACACTGAGGCCATCGAGATTCTGGAAAAGCACAACGACGAGTTCGACTACCCCGTTCACTGGGGCAGCGACCTGCAGACCGAGCATGAGCGTTACCTGACCGAGGTGGTCTTCAAGCGCCCGGTCTTTGTCACCGATTACCCCAAGGAAATCAAGGCCTTCTACATGAAGCTGAATCCCGACGGCAAGACTGTCGCCGCCATGGACTGCCTTGTTCCCGGCATCGGCGAAATCATCGGCGGCTCTCAGCGTGAGGATGATTACGAAATCCTGAAAAACCGCATCGAGGAGCTGGGCATGAATCCGGAGGACTACGGCTTCTACATGGATTTGCGCAAGTACGGCTCTGCTCGTCACGCCGGTTTCGGTCTAGGCTTCGAGCGCTGCGTCATGTATCTGACCGGCATGGGCAACATCCGTGACGTTCTCCCCTTCCCCCGTACCGTTGGCAATTGCGAACTATAATAACCAAAGCCGAGGTTGCAATGCAACCTCGTCTCATTTTTTACTAGTGTAAATTATAGGGCACCTCTAAAAACTCAATTTCGAGTGGGTGCCCAGGAATTTTGCTTCAAATTATGTGGTAAAAACCGCAGGAATACTGGATGTATTTCAATGTTTTTATAAGCATAAGTTGGAGCAAAAGAACGGGCACTTCGCCGAAAGGGAGTTTTTAGAGGTGCCCTATGGTTTATGGCTTTGCTGACGCAATGCGATGCAAAATTCAAGATGCAAAATGCAGAATAAATGGTGTCGGCGTTGCCGACAATATATCATCATTTCCGCAGGAAATACAATCATTTTGCATTCTGCATTCTGCATTCCGGCGGTACGCCGGTAAACAATATTTTACGTACCTTAATCCTCGGGGAACAGGGTTCCCATACAATACTTGATAATGGCACGACGGGTGATGATGCCGATGAAGGTATCTTTATCATCCACCACTGGAACAAAGTTCTGGGTACTGGAGCGTTCCACCAAATCATGCATGGTGGTAGTGACCCGAACCGGAACATTATCCCGTCGTCTGGAAATCTCCATAATCCGTCGATTTTCCGCCTGACGCATATCCATGTAGCACATATTCTTCAGGCCCCACAGCAAATCTCCTTCCGTCAAAGTGCCACGGTACTCGCCGTGCCGGTTCAAAATCGGAAGCGCAGCATAGCCGGCGGCCTCCATCTTCTCCAACGCCTGCCGAAGGGTATAGTCATCGTATAAGTAGGCACACATGGCCTTGGGTGTCAAAAAAAATAATATGTTATTCATGATTTCTCCTTTATGCAGTCCATCGGGCAGCGACCCTCGCTGCCCCACTTCTATTATAGCACATATCCTACAAGAAATCATGCTAAAAAACTGTAAACAAATCCAAATGGGTGCCGAAATTTCCGGCACCCATTTGTACATATTGCATAAATCAAACCTTCGGCATGAAGGGTGTGCAGTCCAGCGTCGCAAAATAGTCCGCAGGCGTCTCCGCACGGCGAATCATCTGGAAGCTGCCATCCTCCTTCAGCAGAACCTCTGCAGGACGAAGCTTGCCGTTATAGTTATAGCCCATGGAATGACCGTGAGCACCGGTATCATGAATCGCCAAAATATCACCAATCTCAATGGCAGGCAGACTCCGCTCGATGGCAAACTTATCGTTGTTCTCGCACAGACCGCCGGTCACGTCGTAGACATGATCCAGAATCGCATCCTCCTTGCCCAGCACGGTGATGTGATGGTAGGCACCGTACATGGCAGGCCGCATCAGATCCGCAGCACAAGCATCCAGACCCACATACTCCCGATAGATATGCTTCTGGTGCAGCACAGTGGCTATCAAATGACCGTAGGGTGCCAGCATGAATCGGCCCAGCTCCGTGAAGATGGCGATATCGTCCATGCCGTTGGGCGTCAGAATCTGCTCGTAGCGTTGGCGAACGCCCTCACCGATGATGCCGATGTTACAGCAGGGCTGCTCGGGACGATAGTCCACGCCGATGCCGCCGGACAGATTGATGAAAGAGATATGGGCGCCGGTGGCATTACGCAGCCGGACCGCCAGCCGGAACAGATTGGATGCCAGCTCCGGGTAATACTCGTTGGTGGTAGTGTTGGATGCCAGGAATGCATGGATGCCGAAGTGCTTCACGCCCAGCTTGGTCAGTCGGTTGATAGCACCAGCCATCTGATCCTCGGTCATGCCGTACTTGGCATCCCGGGGCATATCCATGATGGTGTTGCTGATGGTGAAGGAGCCGCCGGGATTGTAGCGCAGGCAGACCGTATCCGGCATCTGATCTGCAATCTTCTCCAGAAAGTCCACATGGGTGGCATCGTCCAGATTGATGTAGACACCCATCTCATACGCCTTGCGCATATCCCGCTCCGGGGTAACATTGGAGGAGAACATCACATCTCGTCCGGTGATGCCCACCGCCTCAGCCAGCATCAGCTCCGTATAGCTGGAGCAGTCTGCGCCGCAGCCCTCTTCGTTGAGGATTTTCAGAATATAGGGGTTCGGAGTCGCCTTCACGGCAAAATACTCCCGGAAGCCCTTGTTCCATGCAAATGCTGCCTTCAACGCCCGGGCATTGGCACGGATGCCTGCCTCATCATAGACGTGGAAGGGGGTAGGAATCTGGGCTGCGATTTCCTTCGCCTTATCCAGTGTAATGAATGGTGTCTTCTTCATAGTTATCCCTCTCTACGTTAAAAATGCCCCATGTCAGTCGACACAGGGCATACTTCATCGATACACCCCAGGTCAGCACTCCATCCATCCGGATGACAGTCCTGCGCATATTCTGCGCAGGCCCAGAAAGCGACGTTTTGGCACCGTGCGCCCCTTCGGCGGTCTCCCCTTTCACACAGGACAATTGCCAACATCCTGCACTACTGATGGAACCCGCGACCTCTGCCATGGTTTCTTCTGGAATTGTAGTAGAAAAAGGGCGATTTGTCAACATTATTTTCAAATTTCCTCCGTTATCTCCAATCTGTAGAGTCGTTGGTGACAGGTTTTCGTTCCATTCTACTACAAAACATGATATGATAATGCCACTCTACGAAAGGCAGGAACCTTATTATGAAAAAACGTACCCGGCTTTCCGACCGGAAACTCCCCGATTACTACAAGGGTGAGGAAATCATGAACATGGTCACCCACATCGTCGGCGGTGCCCTCGGCATCGCTGCCCTGACCCTTTGCGTGATTTTTGCAGCCCTGAAGGGCAATGTATATGGCGTGGTTGGATCCGCAATTTACGGCGGCTGCATGGTCGCACTATACAGCCTGTCCAGCGTCTACCATGGACTGCGCCCCGGTATGGCAAAAAAGGTACTACAAATCCTTGACCATTGCACCATCTACTTCCTCATCGCAGGTACCTACACCGTGGTGGCGCTGTCTGCCCTGCGGCCTGTGTACCCGAGGCTCGGTTGGGGTATGTTCGCTTTCCAGTGGGCACTGACCGCCTTGTCCGTAACCCTCACCGCTATTGACTTAAAAAAATATCAGGTCTTTTCCATGATTTGCTACATCTGTATGGGCTGGGCCATCCTCCCCTTCATGTCCCAGACGCTGGCGGTACTGACAAAGCCGGGCTTCATCCTGCTACTGGTTGGCGGCATCAGCTACACCATCGGTGCGGTTCTCTACGGCATTGGCTCCAAAAAACACTGGATGCATTCCGTATTCCACATCTTCGTAGTGCTGGGCAGTTTGTTCCAGTTTTTGTGCATCCTGTTCTACGGCATCTGATACTACGCTAAATTATTGTTTAGCGTACTAAGCACCGCACCATAAACAACGTATGTCATTGCGAGCCAGCGCACACGCTGGCGTGGCAATCCGCTTATTCGGTAGCGTGTGTAGAGAACGGATTGCCACGTCGCTTCGCTCCTCGCAATGACAAAGAATTTTGTTTTGCGGTGCTAGACCGCTAAAC
>JAZQIN010000071.1:0-9307 GCA_045541155.1 Faecousia sp. | reverse complement strand
GTGGCCCAGAGGTTCGCCCTCGGTTGCACCGCAAACCTTACAAGTCTTGGGGGGGGTGCAATCCGCAGGGTTCCAGCTGTGGCCCTTGGCGGCAACTTCGTGCGCAACGTAGCTATCGCCACAGGCGGAACAGGTATAGGTGGTATAACCGCCCTCGGTACAGGTAGGTGCCGTCACCTTGGAAGTGTAGCTGTGGCCCAATGCTTCCCTATGGTCGGCAACATAACTATCGCCGCAAACCGTGCAAGTATATGTCGTATAGCCATCCGCCGTGCAGGTGGGGGCCGTGACCTTGACGGTATGCTTGTGCCCATGGGCCGACACGATGCTGTCTACATAGCTGTGGCCACAGCTGGTGCAGGTATATGTGGTAGAGCCTGCTTCTGTGCAGGTTGCTTCCTTGATGACTGCCTTATATCTATGTCCGATTGAGGAAACATAATCCGTGACATAGCTCGCATCACAGGAAATGCATTTGTAGGTGGTAAATCCTGCATCCATGCAGGTCGGAGCGGTCACCGTAGCTTGATACTGATGTCCCTGAACATCGCCTCTGGTCAAACCGCAAACAGAACAACGCTCGGGGGTAACGCAGGTTGCACCAACCCAGCTATGTCCAGGTGCTTCTCCATCGACCTGGCCACAAATCTGGCAGGTCTTGGGGGCGGTACAGGTGGCATCCATCCAGCTGTGACCGACAACCGTAACAGGAATCTCCACTGTCATCGGTGCATCCAGCACCGTTCCGCCAGCAGAAATCAACGTTGCGGTAACCGTCGCTGTGCCCGCCGACAGAGGGGTAATGACACCTTCAGCAACAGACAGCACCTCTCCATCGGAGGCACTCCAGACGATATCATAGTTAGAAGTAACCATATCATCCAGCGTGATTTGATAGGTAATAGGCGTATCACATCCCACATGGGCAGAAATTTCCGCTGCGTCAATCAACCATTCCAGCGTCCGCTCGGGAATCGCCTTATTAAAGACCCAGCTGCTCGCCTTGTCATTTAGGTAAGCGGATACGGGGACAGCCGTATCATATGTTGAGCCGCCAAACTGATTGAGGCCCTTGTCTGTAGTACCATCAGTCATATGACGAATATAGAAGATACCACCATCTGCGGCTTCGGTCAGTGTATTATACGCATAACCACTGTCCAGCGCACCCAAAACCGCTGTATTTCCATTGTAGCTCAGATAGTTATCGGTGTCACTCAGGGAACCATAACGCAGGAACTGCCCCTGTATGCCATCAACAGTTTCTTCAACATAATACCAAACATGGTCAATGCCAGCCGTCTGTAAATGCTCCAGCTTCAAGCCACTGTAGCTGCTATTCAAAACACATTTTTGGAAATTACCAGTCAGAACCCAGTTATTGTTGAGTCTGCTTGTAATAACATAGGGAACGCCAGTTTCCAGTGCCTGTACCGGCTGCAGCTCAGCATCCAACACCATCGACACAGAAATCAGCGAATCATCCTTCTCTACACTTGCGACCTGAATCGGAACCTCCACAGAAACCACCGCATTCATATCGTATCCATTGATAGACTTCAGCGTAGCGGTAATGGTCGCCGTGCCGCTGGTCAACGCAGTGACCACACCGTCCTGATTCACGGTAGCCACCGACAAATCGGAGGATGCCCAGCTCATGACATAATTGGAGGTTGCGGACTTATCGACCTTCACATCCGGCACCAATGTGATAGTGTCCTGTGCGTAAAGCACGTGTTTCATCGGCGAAACCGACATGGACAGCTGATAAGCCGGGCGCACCTCTCGGAACACCCAGTAATAGCTGGTAGAATTATACAAGCCAACCACGTTATAGCCCGGGCCTCCGTAATGGTTTAGCTTACCTGTGAGGCCTTCACCGCCGATATGATAATAGACACCATACTTGGTCGTTTCGGGCACCAGCAGGGTATTGGTATCATTCTCCTCGCCCAGAGTAACCATAGCGCCATCATAAACCAGATACTGATCGGTAGCCGTATCAGAACCATAGCAGATGCGGGTGCCATCGTAATACCACACCGGAATATCGTCATACAAGTCCAAATAGGGAATCAGCTGCAAGCCTTCAATACCCTTCCCCTTGTAGCCTTCGTCCCCGACGTGCAGAATATTTCCGGTCAGACTCCAGCCGCCGAAATATTCATTAAGCACATAAGGACCACTGGACTGTCCTTCGGTCAGACCACAAATATTGCCATACTGATTACCAATATGAGTAGTGACTGTTACATTATCGTCAAATCTATCCCCATCGGTCACAGTAATCAGCAGACGAACCGTCGCAGGGCTATACAGATTGTGGCCTTCCACCGCCGATAAGGTTGCTTCGATATAGGTCTGACCAGCCATCTTCGGCGTAACGATGCCATCAGCGGAAATGGTGGCGATAGAGGGATTCGTGGAGGTCCATTGCAAAGTATAGCTTGAAATCTGCTCCGAACCAGCAGTCACCTTTGGCAGCATCAGAATCGAGTCACCCATTTGCGCCGTTGACTGCGAAGGTGTAACGCTCAAATTAACTTTGGAAACAACCTCATAGAAATACCAGAGACTGTTGGAATAGGAACCCTGGATATAGGAAGTAGCCACATTGTTGGTGCCACCGCCCCGGCGATGCAGATACATCAAGTTGGTATCATCATTGCGCATGATGTTGAAATTCAGGCCGGAGCCGGAGTGCAGTCTAACAACTGCCGCACTGGTGGCATCGTAGGCACCCAGAGAAATCTGACAATTGGTAGAGTTCCCGTTGTAATCTCCCGTATAGGAAATAAGCAGATAATTGTCACCGCTGGTGCTTTTCGCACGCAGATTGCCATTGTCGTAATACCAGACGTACTCCGTCGAGGCGTTGGCAACCTCCTCCAGAAGGAAACCCTGATACTGCACACCGGCAGAGCTAGTGTAGGTGCCCTCATTGGTTGTCAGCATCCAATGAGACGCTTCACTGATTTGAGAATCCACGATAACATACGGAACGTTCGGCTGTAATGTATTGTCCAGTCTCAGATATTTGGGCACGCTACCGGACTGAGAAACCGTATCTACATCCGCCTGTGCCAGCGTAAACCGGCCCAGATGGTCTGCCGTAAAGGTCACACTTTCCCCATTGATGACCGCCGAAGAAACACGTCCGGTATGATTATCAATAATCAGCACGGGGCAGTCTGCTACAAAGGAATCTCCAATCGGCAGAGTAATCAGTGCGGAGGTTCCATCGGAGTAACCCTCTGCGAAAATATCATAGCAATCGAAAGCGTTGTATCCCAGTGGCACCTGAGACACAGCTTTGCTGACCTTCACAGAGGTGATGCCCGCAGCCGAAACAGACACACCAGCCACCTCGATTTCCCGGATGTCCTTGTTCAGGACCACCTTCTGAGGCGTAGCATAAGTATTGGTATCCGGGGAGTAGGCAGTCTCGTTTTTGTAGGCATTAGTCACGCCGGGAGATTTTAGATCATGGACACCAGCGCTGGTGTAGCGGCTGATGGTCACATCATCTTCGGTAATCTGGAAAAGCGTCATGGTCAAATCCGTTTCAGCACCGGTGTTCACGTTGCTATAGTAGCCCACATATCCAGCGTTCAGATAAGTGAAATTCAGCGTTTCCTTCTGGAATTGAGTATTGCTGCTCTGTGCAATCAGGATGCTGTCACCTTTGGTCAGGTAAACCGCCGAGCCACCCAGATAATCATCCCAGCCGTTGGAATGATTGTGACCGAACATGAAGAAAATATTCAGTCCGCAGGCACCAGCCTCGTTGATGACATCAAAGAGGTAGTTGGCATACGCACCGTCGCCACTGGTGTATGTACGCATGCTGTAGTGCAGCTGGAGGTGGGACACAATGAAAATTGGCTTGGTGTAGCCTGCCTTAACCTTGGCATTCAGGTAGCCCTTCAGGTTGGCGGCGGTAGCCTTAATGGCACTCTCATCATTGTTGTACCACATATAATCCTTTTCGTTGATTAGGAAGACACCATATCCCTCTGCGTCATGGGCACCACTGGCAGACAGCGTGCCATTCTCAACCAGAGGATCCGGATCGTGATTACCCTGCAACCAGAGCTTGCTGTCGTCGCTCAGGTCCGGATACGCCTCGCTCACCACGCCCTGCAGATGACTCAAGCCGGCCTTGGTAGCATCCTCGGTGAAAGCTTGAGAATAATCGCCCGCAAACAAAAATCCGTCTATAGATGTATATCCATCATTCTTCATAGCCGTCAGGATATTGTTTACTTGTCCGCCGGCAATGCCGTGGTCAGAATTGGAATATTGAAAGTCTGAACCAGCAACAACTGTAATCGGTGCAGATGTCGGTTCTGTAGCCGTAGCCTCCGCAGAGGATACCTCTGCTGCAAAGCCAGACACGGTCGCCATAGACAGCAGTGTAGCAATACAGAGTAGTATCGCCATTAGCCGCCGGGACCAATTATGCTTATTTGTTCCCATTTTCATCGTCCTCCGGTGAATAATCAGAAGTTCGCCCCAAAGACTTCTTTAGGGTGTACATATTATATTTTAACTGGATTTTCCTGGCGTGTCAATAAATATTTACAAATCCCCTTGTTTTCTTCAATGAGAATTTGTCATTCCTGCCAACATAAGTATCATCATTAAAAAGCGGCGCCCCACTTCCTCAATACGGTTGTGGGGCGCCGGGTCAATCAGAAATTATAATTACCACAGGGGATTGATTTCATTGACATGTTCGTACAGACGGCTCCAGTCCTTCATGTTCACTCTGCCGTCACCATTGACATCAGCGCAATCGAAGGCATAATCAGTCAGTTCATTAACCTCATTGATATGCTCATACATAACGCTCCAGTCCTTCATGTTGACACGACCGTCACCGGAAGCATCGCCAACAGGGCAAATCTTAGCATCCTGTGTCACGACAGCAGAATCCACCGTAATCGTGATTTCCATTGTAACATGATCAGCCTTGCTAATCTTCATGGTGTAGGTACCAGCCGCAACAGCAGGAATAGAGTAGGACGCAGTTTTACCGGAAACGGTCACGCTGTAAGCCACAGTGCCGTTCTGGATCAGCTCGATGGAAACATCGCCATCGTTCAGATAGCTGGTAATCGTGCCGCTAACGACCTGATCAACAGACACATCGGCGGTAACATAGCTCATGGTCAAGCTGCCATCATCATTCTCAGTCAGACTAAAGGTGATTTCCACGTTACCGGGAACGAGCATCTTCTCATTGCCACCCTCAACAAATGTTGCAATGTTGTCGGAGCAGAAGGCTTCGGTCAGGAACCAGCCATCAACATTGTTCTTCAGGAACACATAGCTGTCAGCGGTAAAGGTAGCAACCAGAGTACCATCAACAAACTTGTATTCGCCCAGATTCTCCCAGTCACTCCCGCAGCCGTAGTCCGCACCATTGATGTAGCCAACCAGATAATAATCAACAACAGGCTCTTCTTCTACGTAACTCAGATTCAGGATAATTTCGCTCTCAGTACCCATGCGGTTCTCCAGAGTAATGGTAACCACATCACCCTCAGTAACCTCAAGCTGATACTCAGCCGTGAAGTTAGTCTCACCGTTAACGGAGAGGGTGTACATCATGCCAAACATCATGCCAGGATTAACAGAATCGAATTCACCAGTCTCCTCGTTGTAGATAGACAGACCAGTAACGGCGACATTCAGGGTGCCAGTCTCAGTGGCGTTGAAGGTATAGGTACCCAGACCAATCGTGTTGTCGCCCAGAACCACTTCATCGGGGGCAACTACAGGCTGATTGACACCGGAAACCTCAATCTCGCCAGATTCCGGGTAGAACATAATGGAAATATTGTCGCTGTCGGCAGGAACATCCAGCTTGTAGTTGTCGCTAGGCCATGCATTGCCGCTTTCCCAACTGCCGTCAGTAATCTTGAACTCATAGTTGCCTGTGGTCAGGGAAATGCCGATGTAGTAGACTTCACCCAACTGCATCAGCTTGTACTCATCACTGCAGGGATTCCATTCGTTGAAGCTGCCAGCCAGATAATAGCTGGGAGGAGTAATAACGGGTTCCTCACCGCCGCAGACAGAGCAAACACCGTCCACATAGTTATGATCCACAATCTTATTACACCTGTCGCAGATGCCGTCAGAATTATGGGACTCATGCGGGCAAACATCACCAGAGTAACTCAGAGTCAGGCTACCGTCGCCGTTCTCAGTCAGTTCAAAGGTCAGTTCAACACCACCGGGAACAAACATTTTCTCCGTACCGCCATTGACTAAGGTGCAGGTGGTATCAGTGCAGTAAGTCTCTGCCATGAACCAACTAGCATTGCCAGTAGTCTTCACGAAGACATAGCTGTCGGAGTCGAAGGTAACAAGTAAAGTACCATCCACGAACATGTAATCGCCCATATTTTCATAATCGTCTTCGCAACCGTAGTTGACGCCGTTGATAAAGCCAATGAGGTAGTAATCCAAAACAGGCTTAACCTCACCGCAGATAGTACATACATCGTCAACAAAATTGTGACCGGTAGCAGAGACAACAAGCGACCATGTATCGCCGCAAATACAACATGCATACTGCATCAGGCCCTCGATGGTGCAGCCGGGCGCAGTGACGTAGGTGCCCTCGTCCCACTGATGCTCGCAAGCATCGGGATCAGGGGCGTAACTCAAGGTCAGGCTGCCGTCAGAATTCTCAACCAAAGTGAAAATCAGAGCCTGGTTGCCGGGAACGAACATCTTCTCACTGCCGCCCTCCACGAAAGTGCCAGTAGAGTCCGTGCAGTAGGACTGGGTCATATACCAGTTAGCATTTCCCTCGGTCTTAACATAGATGTAGCTGTCAGCAGTAAAGGTAACAGCCAGCGTACCATCGACGAATTTGTACTCGCCCATGTTCTCGTAGTCAGCCTCGCAGCCGTAGTCAGCACCGTTGATGTAACCGACCATGTAGAAGTCCAGAACAGGCTTCTCCGCACCACAGACGGTGCAAATGCGATTCACATAGCTGTGACCCAGAGCCGAAACGGTCTCGCTCTTAGTTTCGCCGCACAGCGTGCAGGTGTAGGCGTTCTCACCAGCCTCGGTGCAGTTGGGAGCGGTAATGACAGAGGCTTCGCCCCACTCATGCGTGCAGGCCTCGGGGTTATAATTGCCCCAGTCGCCGCCGAAGACATACAGGTCATACGCATCAGACAGCACCAAATCACCGGTCTGCGCGCCATCCCCATTGAAAATGATATTCGCAGCAATGTAAGGAACCTGAATACTCCAAATATCACCGGCAACATGCGTCATAGAATCACCGGGCCATGCAGCAACGGGCGCACCGCTGGCGTCCCACATATAGCCGTTTACGGAAGCCCAGCCAGCGGTGTTCTCAAAATAAACGGTACGGAACTCTTTGATGCCGCAGACGGTGCACACATTCTCAACAAACTTATGACCTGCGGGAACAGTAGCGGTGTTCTTAGCGCCACACTTCGTGCAGGTATAAGTAGCCTCACCATCAGTGGTGCAAGTAGGCTCAATAATGAAACTTCCCTCATCCCAAACATGCTCACAGTCGCTGGCAGGAATGTAGGTGCTCCAACTTAGAGAAGAATAAGTGAACAAGTTCTTGCCATCAGTAGGAATCTTCAAATCCTTGGTCTGAGAAGAACCATTGTTGAAAATGATATTAACGTAATTAGAAGGGACCTCAATAGAATAAATGTTCCCCTCAACCAGGGTCATGCCAGTACCAGGCCAGGTGGACATAGCTTTGCCACCGGCATCCCAGCAATAAGCATTGACCTTCCCCCACTTCGCAGTATTATCGAAGTAGATGGTGATTGTATCCGCAGCGGATGCAAACACCGGAATCATCCCCAGAACCAGCATCAATGCCAGAATCAAGCTGAGGATTCGCTTGGAAATTGCTTGTGTTCTCATACTCATACCTCCTGAAAAATGTGCGTCTACACAGGGACGCTTTGGTTATATTATACATTATTTTACGAATTTGTCTATCCCCTATAATAAATTATGTAAGGTTTCCTTTCAAGAGTTTTCTTAATAAAAGAACCTTCTTCTCGTCAGAGATATAGCAATTCCGTTCCTTTACAAAATTACGGGAACCTCGAGGCTCACTGGCATATCTGGGAATCATCTGAACATGAAAATGATTCATCGGTCCATCGCACATGGTACATAAATAGACGCTCTCCGCACGATAAATACTCTTAATCGCCTGCATCGCGCGACGCGCAAAAGAATAAATATCGCGACATAAATCATCCGGTATTTCCATCATATCTTTATAATGATTCTTCGTGGAAATGATGGCATGACCCGGAGCACGAGGGTTGCTAATAAGCAGACATTCAAAATCATCATTCTCAAAAAGCATTCGTTCAGTCTGATTCCCATAAACGCAACCTCCATGAGCCTTATCATAACAAGTCGGACAAACTCCCATATCCACTAATTCTGCAGCAGTTAGTATAGCCATAAACCCTCCCAAGTGTTAAATAAATCAAAAACAGCAAAAGAGCCAGACGTTTTCGTCTGGCTCTTGGTGTTTGCGTTACCTATCTTCCCGGGCAGTCACCCGCCAAGTATTGTCGGCGCACATGAGCTTAACTTCTGTGTTCGGGATGGGAACAGGTGGGCCCTCATGGCAATCAACACAAACTATTCTATTTATATCAAAACCCTAAGGCTGTGATATCTGGTGACCCATACCGGATTCGAACCGATGTTAACGGCGTGAGAGGCCGCTGTCTTAACCACTTGACCAATGGGCCATTTGGTGCACCTTCAAAGTCGGATCGTAGCCATGTCGTTCTGTGAGCCAAGGAGTTGACCAGGAAGGTTGTCTTCCTAAGACCGCTTGGCCTCCGACTTTCCCGAACACAGAAGTTAAGCTCGTTTGCGCCGACAATACTTGGCGGGTGACTGCCCGGGAAGATAGGTAACGCCAACACAAACTGCCAAACCTGAAAGGGTTTGGCACATATGCCCCCTTAGCTCAGTCGGTAGAGCGACGGACTGTTAATCCGCAGGTCGTTGGTTCGAGTCCAACAGGGGGCGCCATGAAAAAGCACTTGCGAAAGCAAGTGCTTTTTCAACTAAATCCGCCGATGGCGGAATAGATCCACCTTCGGTGGATGAAATCGCTTCGCGATGAAATCCGACTGCGTCGGGATAGAATAGGCGGATTTAATTTCATCTGAGGCGGCACGCCAAAGATTTCATTCGAACATCCCGAAAGATATGCAGTACCGCTTACAACTGCACTCGTCAAGGGCGATATTCC
>JAZQIN010000070.1:0-9589 GCA_045541155.1 Faecousia sp. | reverse complement strand
CTCAACGCACTTGGGATTCTTGCACTTCAGGCAGCGGCCGGCTTCCTCCATCGCCATCTCGGCGGTGTAGACCAGGGCGACTTCCTTAAAATTACGGGCACGAACCTTGGGATCCTGCTCGGGCATGGGGGTCTTGGTGAGGATCATATTTGCCATGACTTTATCCTCCTTACTTAATCAGGGCCTTGCCCATGGCTTCCATGCGGCAGGTATGGGTGGAAGAAACTTCGGATTCACGGTCACGGTAGGTGCCGTTGCGGCTCATGAGCTCGGCGAAATCCACCTGATGGCCGTCGAATTCGGGGCCGTCAACGCAGGCGGACTTGGTTTCGCCGCCGACAGTGACACGGCAGCCGCCGCACATACCGGTGCCGTCAACCATGATGGGGTTCAGGGACACGCTGGTATGGGTGCCGAAGGGCAGGGTGGTCAGGCTGACAAACTTCATCATGGGGATGGGGCCGATGGCGAGAACCTCGTCAAACTGCTCGCCGGCCTCCAGCATCTCCTTCAGGGGCTGGGTGACCAGACCATGGCGACCGTAGGAGCCGTCGTCGGTCATCAGGATGAAGTTGTCGGAAACAGCCCGGAACTCCTCCTCCAGAATGACGATATCCTTGCTGCGGAAACCGACGATAACGGTAACCTCAGCGCCGGCCTCCTTGAAGGCCGCGGCAGAGGGCAGGGCAATGGCGCAGCCAACGCCGCCGCCGACCACGCAAACCTTCTTCTTACCCTCAACGGGGGTGGGCTTGCCCAGAGGGCCAACGAAGTCACGGATATAGTCGCCCTCATTCAGATTGCCCAGCGCGATGGTGGAGAAGCCCACCTTCTGGAAGATGATGGTGACAGTGCCCTTCTCACGGTCGTAACCGGCGATGGTCAGGGGAACACGCTCACCCTGCTCATCGATGCGGAAAATGATGAACTGACCGGCCTTGGCCTTCTTGGCGATGAAGGGAGCTTCAATCTCCATCAGGGTGACGGCGGAGTTCAGCTCCTTCTTACGAACAATTTTGAACATGATCAGATCCAATCCTTTCAAGTTGATTCCATATAAACGGCGAAAATACGCCCAACACTCTTATTATAAGACTGTTGGGCGTATTTGTCAAAATATTTCTTTATTTTCCGGTAGATTTCTTAAGAAAACTTTACGGAATCCAGAATCTCGATGCTCTGATCACGGTCGAACTTATCCGCAGGGGCACCAATCTGGATCATCCAGTAGGCATCGCCGCCGTCGTACAGGCCGAGCATATAGTCGTAGGCCTCGCCATCAACATCGGCAGTGTACTCATAGGAATAGTAGCTACCCTTGCTGGTGAAGGCGTTGTCCGCATAGTTGTTGGCATCGGCCACCAAATCAGCGTACTCTTGCAGCGTGGAAACGGAGTCCTTCAGGGCTTCCTTGGTGCCAAAAATCGCCATCTTGGTGCTATCCAGGGTAAAGGTGAAGGCGGAGAATTCCGGCTCATCGCTGGCATCCTCCAGATAGCTGGGGACGGTCATGGTCAGGTTCTCGCAGGTGAATTCCTTGGTGGCATTGCAGCCGGTCAGCAGGACGGCCAGCATCAGCAGTGCCAGAGTGAGGGTAATCATTCTTTTCATGATTATTTCTCCTTTAGCAGATCACGAATTTCCGTCAGCAGAACTTCTTCCTTAGAGGGGGCAGGGGGAGCGGCAGGTGCTTCCTCTTCCTTCTCCTTGCCAATCTCGGACAGCTTGTTCAGGCCCTTGACCAGCATGAACACAACGAAGGCCAGAATGAGGAAGTTGATGACAGCGGACAGGAAATTGCCCCAGGTCAGATAGTTGACGACCTCCTCCATCACAGGGGTGCCGTCAGCGTTGAGGACCGCTTCACCGGCCTCGTTGACCTTGGCGATGTACTCGGGCTTCACCCAGGGGGCACGGGGCAGGGCAATCTTCAACTGCGTGAAGTCAGCACCGCCGAGGAAAATGTTCACCACGGGCATAATGACATCGTTGGTCAGAGAATCGGTGATGGTCTTGAACGCAGCACCGATAATAGTACCAACAGCCAGCGCCATGGCGTTGCCCTTAATGGCGAATTCTTTAAATTCCTGCCACAAGGACTTCTTGCCGTTTTTCTTGCTCATTTTTTTCTTTCCTTTCTTTTTTCTGCCTTGGCACCCTCTTTGAGGGGGCTGGTACGCGGAATGGCGTGCCAGGGGGAGTGTCTAATCATTGAAGGGACACTCCCTCCGACTCAGGCTTCGCCTGAGCCACCTCCCTCAGAGAGGGAGGCAAGGCTTAGATTACTTTTTCTCGATGACCTCGATGCCACCCAGATACTTGCGCAGGCACTCGGGGACGACGATGGAGCCATCAGCACGCTGATTCTGCTCCACCAGAGCGGGGAAAATACGGGAGGTCGCCAGACCGGAGCCGTTGAGGGTGTGGACAAAGTCAATCTTGCCATCGGCACGGCGATAGCGGATATTGCCACGGCGCGCCTGATAGTCCCGGGCATTGGACACGGAGGAGACCTCCTTGTAGCCATCCATGGAGGGAATCAGAATCTCGATGTCGTAGGTGCGGGCCATGGAAGCGGAGCAGTCGCCGGCAGCCAGCTTCACGGTACGGAAGTGGAAGCCAAGACCCTCTACCAGCTTCTCCGCCTTGGTGACCAGCTCGTCGAAAGCGGCATCGGAGGTGTCGGGGGTAGTAAACTGGAACATCTCCACCTTGTTGAACTGGTGTCCACGGACCATGCCACGCTCGTCAGCACGGTGAGAACCGGCCTCACGGCGGAAGCAGGGAGTATAAGCAAAGAACTTCTTGGGCAAATCTGCCTCGGTGAGGATCTCGTCACGGTAGACCGATGCCAGCGCCGCCTCAGCGGTGGGGAGCATATAGTGAATCCGGTCGTCGGTGGGGTTTGCAATCTTATAGACCTCATCAGCGAATTTGGGGAACTGACCGGCGGTCTCGCCGCACTGGTACTCCAGCATATGAGGCGGCAGAATGAAATCGTAGCCATCGGCAGTGTGGGTATCGATGAAGTAGTTCAGCAGCGCCCACTCCAGACGCGCACCCATGCCGGTGTACATCCAGTTACCGGCACCAGCCAGCTTCACGCCACGGACATAGTCGATCAGACCCAGGCCCTCGCACAGATCCACATGATGCTTCGGCTCAAAATCAAAGGCAGGCTTGTTGCCGATATAGCGCAGGGGAACGTTGTTCTCCTTGCCGCCGGGGAGCAAATCGGGATCGGGCAGGTTGGGTAGACTCAGCATCAGAGTGCGATACTCTGCCAGAACGGCATCCAGCTTCGCCGCATCCTCCGCCATACCGGCCTTCAGGGCTGCCATCTCCGCAAAAATAGGGGCAACATCCTTGCCCTGCTTTTTCAGCAGGGGAATTTCCTTGGAAACCTTGTTCTGCTGAGCCTTCCGGCTCTCAGTGCTGGAAATCAGCGTCCGACGCTGCTCGTCCAGCTCCAGAATCCGGTCGATGGTGGCATCGCAGTCCACTTCCTTGGCACGCAGAGCGGCCTTTACTCCGTTGGGATCTTCTTTGATACGTTTGATGTCTAACATGGTTGATTCTCCTTAAATAATAGGTGTCATTGCAAGGAGGGCAAAACCTGACGTGGCAATCCGCAATCCAAAGGAACGGATTCCCTCGCCAGTATGCGCACTGGCTCGGAATGACAGGGTGTTATTTTTTAATTTGCATCAGGGCGTCCAGAAGAATCTGCAAATCGTCCTGACCATAGAACTCCAGTTCGAAACGACCTTTGCGTTTGCCGTTAACAATCTTCACGCCCCGGCCCAGATGCTTCGACAGGCTCTTTTCGCACTCTGCCACATAATCCACCGCCAGTGTGACCTCTTTTTCCGGCGCAGGCTCACGGGACATGTTCTTGCACAGCAACTCCGCCTGCCGGACGGACAGGCCCAGCGCACAAATTTTCTGGGCGGCCTCCATCTGCTTTCGGTCGATTTTCAGCGTCAGCACCGCTCGGGCGTGACCGGCAGTCAGCTCCCCCCGGCGCAGTCGATCCAAAACCTCGGGGCACAATCCCAATAACCGCAGAGAGTTTGCCACCGCCGGACGGGATTTGCCTACCCGGGCCGCCGCCTGCTCCTGGGTCATATCGTACTCATCAATCAGCCGCTGATAGCCCAGTGCTTCTTCCACCGGGTTCAGGTCCTGACGCTGGAGATTTTCAATCAGCGCCAGCTCCATGGCCTTCTTGTCATCGGCCTCCAGCACGATTGCCGGAACCTCACTGAGGTTCGCAAGCCGCGCCGCACGCCACCGCCGTTCGCCGGCGATGATTTGATAGTAGCCACTGTCCAGCTGTCGAACCGCCAGCGGCTGCAAAATGCCATGGGTTCCGATGGACTCCGCCAGTGCCTGCAGCTCCTCCTCGTCAAAATCCTGACGGGGCTGATCTGGATTGGGTTCTACTTTATATATAGGCAGCAGCTGGTAGGGGCCTTTTTCGCCGGAGACTTCCTGCTCAAAGTCACCCAGCAAAGCACCCAGACCTCTGCCCAGTCCTTTCGGGGATGCCATTATATCATTCCTTTCCGCTAAGATGTCATTGCGAGGAGGGCATCGCCCGACGTGGCAATCCGCATTCCAAAGAAACGGATTCCCACGCCAGTGTACGCACTGGCTCGGAATGACGAAGAATATTATAGTTTCGCCTTAAATTCCTCTGCCATGGCCTTGTAGGCCTGACTGCCACGGCTGGACTTATCATAGGCCGTGACCGGAATGCCATGACTGGGGGCTTCCGCCAGACGGATATTCCGGGGAATCACGGTCGCAAAGACCTTTCCGGGGAAGTGCCGCCGGACCTCCTCCGCAACCTGCGCACTGAAATTGGTGCGCCCATCATACATGGTCAGGGCCACCGCAAAAATCTCCAGTCTGGGATTGATACGACGCTTGACCATCCGCAAAGTGCTCATCAAATCCGACAGGCCCTCCAGCGCAAAGTATTCGCACTGCACCGGCACCAGAATGCTGTCCGCGGCGCACAGGCCGTTGAGAGTCAGCATCTCCAGCGAGGGAGGGCAGTCGATAAAAATCACGTCATAGTCCGCTTTGACGCTTTCCAGCGCTTTCGCCAGCTGATGCTCCCGATGTTCGGTGCTGATCAGCTCCACTGCCGCACCAGCCAAATTCGGTGAGGAGGGAAGCACATCCCCATAGGGGGTCCGGATGATAGCCGACTCAGCCGCCACATCATTGATGACCACATCATAAATAGAATGCTTGGTTTTCCGCTTATCCACGCCCATACCGGAGCTGGCATTGGCCTGGGGGTCGAAGTCGCACAGCAGCACCTTCAGCCCCAACTCATGGAGGGCAGCGGTCAGATTGACGGCGGTGGTAGTTTTACCCACACCGCCCTTTTGATTCACAACGGCGATGGTTTTTCCCATGTTCGCCTCCTTGTACGGGGTGATTGTTTCACGTGAAACAGCAACAAGCGGAGCGTTTCACGTGAAACATTATTTACAGGGTACGAAAAGCTCAATTTTGAGTGGGTGCCCTACAAATCCTGCGAGATGCTGACGATGGTCTGCTCCAGAGCATCGATTTTCTCCGTCAGAGAGAATATCAGCAGAGTGCCGGCAGCGACGATAATCATAAACAGCACCAGCATACTAATCATCAACCGACGCAACCGAGAGAGCTGTTCCTCCGGCTTGCGTGACTTACGCTGGCTGCTGCGCCGATTCGTGTTCACCACAGGGGGCGGCGGCAGGATTATCGGCGTACGAGGGTCTACCGGATGGTTCGCCATATCCGCTTGACATTCCTTGCAAAAGACCTGTCCAAGAGCGGTTTCCCGACCACACTTCATGCAATTCACATCCGTCACCTCACAGCATAGTTTGCTTTATTGTACTATAAAACTTCCCGTTCGTAAAGAGCTTTTTTTAATTATCCCATTGCTCATTTTCTACAGGCAGCCATTGCAATATGGGAGAATTTACGTTATAATGTTGATAACTTGACGCAGAAATAGAGGTGACCATTATGAGAAGGATGATTGCGCTGGTGGTAATATGCGCCCTGTGTGTGGGTCTGCTGGCGTACAATCTAGTGGGCTTCCATGCGCCCACGGCGCAGTCCGACGGGGTTACACCGACCCGAACCACCGGATTGTCGTCCGAAGGGGACTTGGAGTCTCAGGAACCGCCCTCATCCGTTGGACAAGTGCGGATTCTGAACACGAATTCCGAACAGCAGAAGGCATGGGAGAAAATTGCCGAAAGCTATCAGAAGGCCACCGGCGTTACGGTGGAGCTTCTGGACGGCTCCGACGACCGCCAGCCCACTCTCTGCACCCTCACCGCCGCTGAGGATTTGGATTCGGCTGTGTATCAGGATTTAGCCGGTACCGCTGCCTATGCCCAACTGGCGGACATGGGTATGACTCTGACATTGGATGGGAAGGTCTACGGTATTGCCGCCCAGGTGGAATGCTTCGGCCTGATTTACAATCAGACCCTACTGGCAGAAGTGGCGACGCCGGAGGAAATTTGCGACATTCACTCCTTTGCCGCCGTGATTCAGAGTATCTCCCAAAAGGGCTACACCGCCTTTGCCGGACGGGGCCTCAGTGACGGCGTTGCGGCACGGCTGGCTTCTCTGCCCGGGAATTATCAGTCTTTTGCAAAGATATGGGTGGAAAATGCCGCAAAAGACACCGAAGGGGATGCACTGGAGCGTTTTCTGGCTGGGGAATCGGTGTTCTATCTGGGCAGCACCGATGAATACGATGCCCTTTCCGCCGCAGGCATCCAGCATTTGGGCATTCTGCCGGTGTATCTGGATGACCAACTGCCGCAGATGCAATCTCTGTGCGTGACGGTTCAGGAATACTGGTGCGTCCGGGCAGACGCAGCCTCGGCGGATGTGGAGGCCACACTGGCATTTTTGGATTTTCTACTCACCTCTACCGATGGCGGACAGCCTCCGGTGGACCAGCTGAAGCTACTCAGTCCCTATCGTCAGGCGACCTACTGCGCCAATCCGTTGGAGCAGGTCCTGCGGACGGATGTGGCGACTGGAAAGCGGCTGCTGATTTGCCAGCCAGTAGAACGGGTGCCGGAGGAATTTCTGGAGGCTCTTGCTGCCTACGCCCAAAAGCCCACCAACAAAAACTGGGATCAAGTGGAAGCCTCCCTCCAAAAGTAGAGGTTTATTTCTGCCAGGGAACGAAACATCAGTAAACATAACAACCGCTTTTCCACATTATCCACATACTTTTCCACAGGTCTTTTCCACATTCTCCACAGAGTTATCCACAGGTTCACTTGGAGAAAACCCCGAAAAACCATGGATTTTTACGGCTTTTATAAAAAAATATCCACAGCCTACTCAAAAGGCTGTGGATATTTTCAGTTTACAGAACACTTTCTCCAAATGTCAACCGGGCAGCGAAGATGCGGTCGTAGTCCACATCGTTGGGCCGGTGGATATCCACCAGCAGTGCCCCCTCGGCATCATTTTCCCACGTCACATGAAGATTCTGCCCCTCCCGGGCCTCGTTAAGGTAGCACAGAGTCACATCCGCAATGGGATGGCCCTGATGAAAGGCGCTGGGCAGCAAATCGTCGATCCACTCCAGATACCGGGCGTTGTTCATATGACCGTTCCGGTCCAAATCCGTAAATCGTACGAGCCGCTCCATCCGGTTGCCCAAGGGTTTAACGGCGATGGACCGGGGAGAGGCCAACTCCAGACCTCGAACAGTGCCGTCCACCGTTACACCGCTTTTTCCCGGCAGCACCATGGCCCGGCTCTCGATATTCATCAGCACCCAAAGACTCAGGGTCCGGAACAGCTCATTGCCGTCCTTATCGAAAGCCACGGTGGAACGGGGGTAGGCAGTGCGTGTGGTGGGCATGGGCCATGTTTCCATGTAAACCGTCTCCCCCTCATGGGGCAGACGGGTCACCTGCAGCCGATTTCGCACCACCGCCCAGAACAGTCCCCGGGAAGCCAGTGCCTCGTAGGTATGTCCCATGGCGCAGGAATGCTCCCCGGCAATCTGCTGTGCCATCAGCAAAAGCCGGGAGGGCTTCAGCCGCCCGAACCGGTCCACCGCATCCTGACCAATGATAAATTGCTTACGAAAAACAGTCTCCATAATTATTCTCTCTTATTCAACCAGCCTCGTCGATGGTAACGGTGACGTTGACCCGGCTGCCATCTCGCAGAATCTCAACGCAGGCGGTATCACCAGCCTTGAACCGGCAGAGCATCGCCGTTAATTCCTCCTGATTGGTAATGGGGGTGCCGTCCAGCGTCAGCAGAATGTCGCCACGCTCCAGCACCGCATCCACCGCCTCGGTGATATACAATCCTGCCGGAAGATTATAAAAATACTGATATCGCTCGGTAACCGGCTCAAAGCTGGCCCCCAGCACCGGCCGACCGGATACATAGCCCTGACGAATCAGCTGCTGTGCGATTTGCTTCACTGCGCCACTGGGAATCGCCAGACCGGTAGCGCCATCCTGAAGCACAGCATGGATGCCCACCACCTGACCGAACCGGTCCAGCAGAGGACCGAACTGATACTCCGCCGCATCGGTTCCGATTTGATTTCCATCCACAAAAGCCACATTGCTGTTGGAGAGGATACCCTCATACTGGTCCACGACCACACAGACCGGGTCGCCTACCTGCACCGCGTCGGAATCACCGAACGCAGCCGGAGTCAAATTCGTGGCGGAGACCCGAAGCACCGCCAAATCTGTCGCCGGATCCGTGCCCACCAATCGGGCAGTCAGTCGCCGCTGGTCTGCCAGTCGCACCTGAATCTGAGTTGCGCCTCGAATCGCATGGTAGTTGGTCACGATGTAACCAGTCTCGTCCAGAATCACGCCGGTGCCCTCACCGGTGTCGCACCGAATCTCCACCAGAGAATCGCAACAGTTGGCGTAGATTTGCTGCGGAGTCAGGGTCTCCGACTCCACGTCCGTGCTCTCCATCTGGATATCCAAATCCAGGGAATCCTCCGAGAGCGTCTGCCGGGTGTCGGAAGTCCCCTCAGCGGAAGCGGTAAGGCTCTGCAGCTGCAGGGCGCTGTCCTCCTGATTTTTCAGGGCCACAAACAGCCGGATGTTCAGCACACTCAGCAGCGTGATGATGCCGCTGAGCAGTACCACCATCACCAGCAGCACCGCCACCAGCGTCCCATGATGCCGGGGTCCGGATACCTTGCCGGTCTGATATTGGGTTTGATTATGCTTTGCGTCGCTCATAGGGTCACCTCAAAAGGGAAATCACTTCAAAGTCATAAATTATCGGGTACCTCTAAAAACTCAATTTCGAGTGGGTGCCCAGGAATTTTGCTTCAAATTATGTGGTAAAAACCGCAGGAATACTGGATGTATTTCAAGGTTTTTATAAGCATAAGTTGGAGCAAAAGAACGGGCATTTCGCCGAAAGGGAGTTTTTAGAGGTGCCCTATCGTTTAGCGCACGAAACGCCGCACCCCTTGCCTCTCCCTCTGGGAGAGGTGCCCAGTGCGCACACTGGGCGGAGAGGGTGTCCTATCATTGTTTTGACACCCTCTCAG
>JAZQIN010000069.1:0-2972 GCA_045541155.1 Faecousia sp. | reverse complement strand
GCAAAAACAAAATACCATGTCATTCCGAGGGAGCGTAGCGACCGTGGGAATCCGTTTTCTCTACGGATTGCGAGGAGTACGGATTGCCACGGCCCTTCGGGCCTCGCAATGACATACCTTGACTGGAGTGCGGTGCTTAGTGCGCTAAACGATAATTTACCGCAGAAAGTACTTTTTTGACAGCCTGAAAAACAGAGGAAACGTAAAAGCCGTTTCCTCTGTTTTGAATTACTTGTCCAGATGCACGTTCAGGTGGGGATAGGTCATGGAGATGTCATGATTTTGGAAGGTCTCCCGGATTTTCAGGTTGATGGCGAAGTTTACATCCCAGTAATCCTCCGTGGCGCACCAGACCCGGAGGCTGTAGGTGATGGCGTGGTCGCCGTAGGCCACCACCGCCGCAAAAGGCGCAGGGTCGGTCAGGATTCCCTTGATACGGCCTGCCTCCAGAAGAGCCTCGATGACCTTATCCGAGGGACTGTCGTAGGATGCGCTGATTTGCACGTCCACCCGACGGGTGCCGGTAACGGTATAGTTGGTGATGTCTGCCGCAACCACCGACCGGTTGGGGATGTAGATGATTTTGTTATCCGGTGTGGTCAGCTTGGTGTAGGTCATGCCGATTTCCGCCACTGTGCCGGATTCCGCCGCGATTTCAACGAAATCGCCGGACTTGAAGGGCTTCGTGTAGAGCAGGGTGAAGCCGCCGATGATGTTGGTCAGCAAATCCTGCACCGACAGCGACACAGCCAGAGACAGCACGCTGGCCAGTGCGATGATGCCGGTCACGTCAATGCCCAGACTGGATGCAGCCATCAGGCCCACAAGCAGGTACAGCACCGTGCGAATCAGAGAACGAATCAGACTGTGGGCCGCCTTTTCCAGCTTGGATTTAGATAGTGCCCGGTTGACGATTGACATCACAATCCGAATCACCAGCACGCCTACCACCAGTATCATCACAAACGGGACAACCCGGTTAGCGGCAGAGCCCAGCAGGCCCAACGCCCATGCTTTGATAGCTTTCATTGAGGGTCAACTCCTTGGTATTTGGTATGCCCCTATGATAGCACGAAATCGAGAATTAGCAAGATTTGATTTGTTCATAATTTTGTCGCATTTTGTTTTCAAATCCGTTATGAGTCGTTCAAAAGCGACTGGTATGCTTGTGTCATGAAAGGCGGCGGAAGCCGTGAGCCGCTGTCTTTCACCTCCGTATATCCTCTTTTCTACCTCTCTTCTTTCCAAAAGAGAATGCGCCCTTCGGTTCGCCGATGGGCGCATTTCTTTTTGACTACAAATGCCCTTGAAAAATGCTGATTTTTTGTGCAAAACAAGCCTTGAAACCTGCATCGAAAGCGGTATAATATACTGCGGTTAAGAAGTGGTTTTTTAGTAAATTATCGTTTAGTGGTGTAAGAATGCTCCGCACCAAACTTGGCTCTCCCTCTGGGAGAGCTGGCAAAAATCTTTGATTTTTGACTGAGAGGGTGTCAAAACAATGATAGGACACCCTCTCCGCCCAGTGTGCGCACTGAGCACCTCTCCCAGAGGGAGAGGCAAGGGGTGTGACACTTAGTGCGCTAAACAATAATTTACACCATCAGAGGTGAATCCAATGGCAGATAAGCGTGACTATTATGAGGTGCTGGGGGTCCAGAAGGGTGCCAGCGCCGAGGAGATAAAGAGGGCCTACCGGAAAAGTGCCATGAAGTACCATCCGGACCGGAACCCCGGCGACAAGGAAGCCGAGGAGAAGTTCAAGGAGATTGGCGAGGCTTACGAAGTCCTGTCCGACGACGACAAGCGTTCCCGTTATGACCAGTTTGGCTTTGCCGGCGTGGATCCCAACTACGGAGCCGGTCAAGGTGGCTATGGCGGCGGCTTTGGGGGCTTTGGAGATTTCGGTGATCTGGGCGATATCTTTGGCTCTTTCTTTGGTGGCGGCGGTCGCCGCAGTGCCAGCCGCAACGGCCCGGTTCGGGGTGAAAATGTCAGCGTTCGGCTGGATTTGACCTTCGAGGAGGCGGCCTTCGGCTGTGAAAAGGAAGTAGCCGCCCAGCGGATTGAAAATTGCGCCAGCTGCTCAGGCTCCGGCTCTGCCGACGGCGTGATTGAGACTTGCTCTCAGTGTCATGGCTCCGGTCAGGTGCGTACCGTCCAGAATTTCATGGGCATGGCCATGCAGTCCACCAGCACCTGTCCCTCCTGCTCCGGTCGTGGCAAAATCATTCGTACCCCCTGCAATACCTGCAAGGGCAAGGGCAAGGTGCGTCGCACCCATAAGATCAAGGTCAAGATTCCTGCCGGCGTGGATGCCGGACAGACCGTTCGGGTACGAAACGAGGGCTGCGTGGGTGCCAACGGCGGCCCCAACGGCGATTTGCTGGTGGATATCTACATCAAGCGGCATCCCATCTTCCAGCGTGAGGACATGACGGTCTACTGCGAGGTGCCGATCACCTTCACGCAGGCGGCACTGGGTGCGGAGATTCAGGTACCCACGCTGGATGGCAAGATGTCCTATACCATCCCCGAGGGGACCCAGACCGGCACTACCTTCACCATTCGTGAGAAGGGCATACCTGCAATCAATAATCCCCGTCGCCGTGGAGATGAGAAGTTCACGGTGGTGGTGGAGACCCCCACCAAGCTGACCAAGGAGCAGAAGGAACTGCTGAAAAAGCTGGATGAGGGCATGGATGCCAAATCCAGTCCCAAACGGAAGAAATTTTTCGATGTGTTGAAGGATTTCTTCGATTGATAGTAAACGCCCGGGGCAGTTCACTGAACTGCCCCGGGCGTTAGCGTGTCAAAAAGCGTTTTTATTTCGGTAAATTATCGTTTAGCTTAGCAGCGCATACGCGCTGCAATGCAGAATTCATAATGCATAATGCAGAATGAATAGTATCGGCTACGCCGATAATTTCAATCATTTCCGAAGGAAATACAATCATTTTGCATTCTGCATT
>JAZQIN010000068.1:0-13750 GCA_045541155.1 Faecousia sp. | reverse complement strand
TTTTTGACTGAGAGGGTGTCAAAACAATGATAGGACACCCTCTCCGCCCAGTGTGCGCACTGGGCACCTCTCCCAGAGGGAGAGGCAAGGGGTGCGGCGATTACTGCGCTAAACGATAATTTACCGCAGAAAGTACTTTTTTGACAGACTGAAGCGTGCTCAGCACGCCCTTTTGATGTTTATTCAAGTCTTATTCTTCGCATTGCTGGTTTTGCGCAGATAGGCCGCTTTCTTGTCGCTGTAGTAAGGATACCGAACCCGGATAAATACCAAAATCGCCATGCTAATCAGAACAATGACACCGCCAATCAACTGGAAGCTGCGCAAGGTCTTTGGGGTCATGGCACCGGCGGTGGTGATGGCAAACAGCAAGCCCACGCACATCATCAGCAATCCCGGCACCGTCAGTACCAGAAGGATAACCATGCCGTAACGGTCGATATTCAAAATGGTCCGCTTCTGCTGCTCCGTCAGCTCCGCCACCTGTTCCTCAATGGATTTACTCTGCTTCATATGGTCGCTCCTTTCATTGCCAACAGTTTTCCCACTGAATCAAGACTAAACAATCGAATATGCGTATATCTATCATAATTGATAACCATATGAATTTTCACTCTAAATCGCCACAATACCTTCTCTTATATAATACATCATATCACGAAGAATTGTTTATTTCAATAGATTTATGGGCATCTCAAAAACTCAATTTCGAGTAGGTGCATATAATAAAAAACAGCGAGGAAATGTTAATCCCCTCGCTGTTGTTCTGTGCTACGTTTATCTGTCTGATTATCGTCGTGATGCCTTGTCAGCCAAATCGGCGTAGACCGGAGTCGCCAGACCAAAACCGCCGGATACAGTGAGAATCTGCCCGGTGGTGTAGGCGGCTTCATCGCTTGCCAGATATACAACCGCTGCGGCGATTTCCTCCGGCAGCCCCATTCGCCCGAGGGGGATATGCCGCAGAAACAGGCTGCGGAAGTCTTCTGTCAGATGGTTCTCCACCGCTTCTGTGGCGGTCATGCCAGGAAGAACGGCGTTGCACCGAATCTTGTTTTTCGCCTCATGGACCGCAATCAGCTTGGTCAAATAGTTGATGGCCGCTTTGCTGGTTCCGTAGGCCACCTGCGAAATGTCAGGCACCAGTCCACCCACGGAGGAGATATTGATGATACTTCCTCCGCCACATACAGCCATGTGTTTTACCGCAGCCTGACTTGCCATAAAGACACTACGCAGGTTCAGATTGACCGTATCGAAGAATACCTCAGGCTCGGTGTGGGCAAAGTCCAGATCCTTGCCCGGATTGGAGGAGCCAAAATTATTCACCAGCACGTCGATACGGCCTGCAGCAGCTACCACCTTCTCAATCATAGTGGTGAAGGTTTCCGGCTTTGTAGCATCGTTGTAGACACATTTCACATTGGCACCGTCTGCAATCAGCATATCTGCAATTTCCTGTGCCCGTTCCATATTCCGGGCAGCCATATAAACAGCCGCCCCCTCTTTTGCGCAAGCCGTCACACAGGCAAGGCCGATTCCACGGGTAGAGGCGGTGACCAACACCACTTTATCCTTTAATCTCATCTTGCTTCTCCTTTGTTGCGAATTTTGGGCAGAAAGAATACGGCTGCGATACCTGCGGCAATGCAAAACAACTCCGCAACTGCCAATGTTCGAATGGATTGGACAGCGGCAGCAGGTTCGGCAACCCCTTCTGCAATCAGGCCGGTAATTTGATTGGTAAACAACGGCACGAATACGGCAACGCCAAAGGGTGCGGCCAAATCTCGGAACAGACCATAGGTGCCGGTGCCGGCTCCAGCTTCTTGCTGCGATAGACCGGACAGCGCAACTTTCATGAAAATCGTGCCATTTCCGCCGAGGCCGAGGCCGAGAACGCCCAGAGATGCCATCAGAAGCAGAACAGAGGTGGCGGTGGAAAACAGAAACAAAGTACCACAGCCAATCCCTGTAAGAATCAACGAACCCGTGAGTACAAGCTTTGGCTCAAACCGATCTGCCAAGGGTCCTAAAATCACGGCACCCAAGGACATTCCCAAATACATCACCGAGATGGCATAACCGGAGATGGCGCTGTTTGACTGTTGCGTGTAATTGACGAAGACGATGGTGTTGGTCATATTGGCCTGCATCAGCCCCTGCGTCAGGAAAAGCGCAAGTACACTGAGGATAAAGGCGCCGCGCTTCATAAAGCCGCCGGGCAAGATGGGATGCACTGCCCGTTTTTCTGCTGCAATCAGACATATCAGGCTGACAACGGCAGCGATAAATACCACGATAAAGGCAGTTGAAGACCAACCGAAATTCTGCCCGAAGGAGGGAATGCACAGTACCAGACTGAAGAAAATGAGCACCAGTACCGCACCCAATCCATCGAAATTTTGTAGTTTCTGCCGCTGGTGGCTGTCCTTGCCGGCGGTCACAAGGCAAGCGAAAAAGACACCAACGCAAATACCGACGCACACCCATAACATGGCCCGCCAGCCGTAGGCCGAAACCAACAAACCACCCAGTGTAGGCCCAAAAATAACGGATGCGCTGGAGATTAGCATATACAGGGAAAAGCCCTTTGCGATTTTGTCCCGGGGAAACTGGGTTACGATATAGGCCATGATCACCGGAGCCATAGCGGCGGTGCCAATGCCCACAACAAACCGCGCCACCAGCATAAAAATAAGGGAGTTTGCCAGAACCGACAGCACATTTCCCAACGAAAAGACCGCAATCCCCAAAAGCAGAGTCGTCTTGCGGCCAATCACATCGCCAACCTTGCCTAAAATTGGAGCGCAGGCGGCAGTGGACATGGCCTGCGCAAGGGCTGTCCATGTGGTATTATTATAGGCGATGCCAAGCTCTTGCACAAAAGCCGGCCCAAGGACAGTCGAAAAACCGCCCACGATGCCAATCAGAAAGGCCGCCAATGCATATGGAATAAATCCCTTTTTGTAATCCATGTTTCCACTTCCTTTATCACAAGTATGTCCTGCTGCGCATGAATTATTTATAGCATTTCGGACACACTTTCCTTTAGAAGGAGGGAGTTTATGAAACAGAAATATTATATTTGCAAGCATTGCGGCAATATCATCGCCATGATTCGTGACAAGGGTGTTCCAGTCTATTGCTGCGGCGAAAAGATGCACCCAATCACCCCCGGCACTACAGAGGCCTCCGAGGAAAAGCACATCCCCGTTTATGAGGTAACGGACAACGTTGTCCATGTCACGGTGGGCGCAGCGGAACACCCTATGACTCAGGAGCATTATATCGAGTGGATTTGTCTGGAAACAGAGCATGGTATCCAGTATGCACATCTGGATCCGGATGATGAACCAAGAGCCAAATTCGCCCTCTGCGATGGGGATGAAGTCCGGGCAATTTATGCCTTCTGCAATCAACACAGTCTTTGGAGGAATTAACAATGTCTATGATTAACAAAGAAGTATCTGATTTCCGCACCTATGCGTTCCACGAGAACGAATTCAAGTTCGTGTCCAAGGAAGATATCCTCGGCAAATGGAGCGTATTTTTCTTCTATCCTGCGGACTTTACCTTTGTCTGCCCCACGGAGCTGGAGGATTTGGCGGATAAGTATGAGCAGTTCAAGGCCATCGGCTGCGAAGTGTATTCTGTGTCCACCGATACCCACTTCGTCCACAAGGCATGGCATGACGCTTCCGAGCGAATCAAGAAAATCAACTACCCCATGCTGGCCGATCCCACCCATTCCATCTCCAAGGATTTTGAAGTGCTGATTGAATCTGATGGTCTTGCAGAGCGTGGCACCTTTATCATCAACCCCGAGGGAAAGATTGTGGGCTATGAGGTCACTGCCGGCAATGTGGGCCGAAACGCCGAGGAACTGCTGCGCAAGGTGCAGGCCTGCCAGTTTGTCCATGCCCATGGCGATCAGGTCTGTCCTGCCAATTGGAAACCCGGCGCTGAAACGTTGAAGCCCAGTCTGGATCTGGTCGGTCAGCTGTAATGGAAAACCTGTATGATGTAATCGTGGTTGGCGGCGGCCCTGCGGGGCTGACCGCCGCCCTGTATCTGGCACGGGCGAAATATCGGGTGCTGGTGTTGGAAAAGGAGCAGTTTGGCGGTCAGATTGCCATTACTCATGAGGTGGTCAATTATCCCGGTATTGAAAAAGTAAGCGGCAAAGCCTTGACCGATACCATGCAGCAGCAGGCGGAAGCCTTTGGGGCGGAATTTCAATTGGCGGAAGCCACCGGCTTTAACCTTTCCGGCGACATCAAGACGGTCCGCACCAACCTGGGCGATTACCGTTGCTTCGGTATTCTGCTTGCAACCGGTGCCCATCCCAGAACCGTTGGTTTCAAAGGCGAGGAAGAACACAAGGGTCATGGTGTTGCCTACTGCGCCACCTGCGATGGAGAGTTTTTCACTGGAAAAGAAGTGTTTGTGGTGGGTGGCGGCTATGCCGCTGCGGAAGAAAGTGTATTTTTGACGAAGTTTGCTCGGCATGTGACCATTCTAATCCGCAAAGACGATTTTTCCTGTGCCGCCTCGGTTGCGGAAGCGGCAAAAAGCCATGAGAAGATTACCGTCTTGACCAGCACGGTGCTGGAGGAAGTATCCGGCGAGAATGGTCTGACTTATGCCCGGTATAAAAATACTGCCACCGGCGAGGTGACGGAATACAAAAGTAGAGAAACCTTCGGTGTGTTCGTTTTTGCAGGCTATGCCCCTGCTACGGAAGCGGTCAAGGGGGTCATCGAACTGAATGAGCAGGGGTATATCGTAACCGATGCATCCCAGAAAACCAACGTGGATGGGGTCTATGCGGCAGGAGATGTGTGCATCAAGCCCCTGCGTCAGGTGGTCACTGCCACCGGCGATGGCGCACTGGCGGCAACAGAGCTGGAAAAATATGTAGCTGCCATGCAGCGCAAAACAGGCTTGCACCCTGAAATTCCCACTTCTCAAAAGAGGGCAGCGTCCGTTCCTGTATCTGTGGGCGCGTCGGCAAATTCCACGGAATTGTTTACTGCTGAGATGAAGCAGCAGTTGGATGCGATATTCAATCGAATGGAGCAAAAACTGCTACTGAAGCTGTATCTGGATGACCGTCCGGTCAGCACCGAGTTGGAAGGTTTCATAAATTCCCTCGTGGCGCTTTCTGACAAACTGACTGTGGAGGTGTCTGACAGACAGGCACCCGAGACAGTTGCCCCGTGCGTAAAGGTCTGCTTGGAGAATGGTGCCGAAACTGGTCTTGCCTTCCACGGTGTTCCCGGTGGACATGAATTTACTTCCTTTGTGCTGGGACTGTACAATGCCGCCGGCCCCGGACAACCTTTGGATAAGGATGTCCGCCAGAAAATCGCAGCCATTACAAAGCCTACAGATATGAAAATTCTGGTCACCTTGTCGTGTACCATGTGCCCGGATTTGGTAATTGCCGCACAACGCATTGCCGCAACAAATTCTCTCGTAACAGCAGAGGTATACGATATCCGCCATTTTGAGAATCTGAAGAATCAATACAATGTTATGAGCGTTCCATGCCTGGTCGTAGGCGAGAATAACGTGTCCTTTGGAAAAAAGAATATCCAGCAGATTTTGCAGCTGTTGGCCACACTGTGACCTCCCTTTTCGCTGAAATAGAAATACTAAGCGTAAATAAGAGCCTGATGGATTATTTCCCCATCAGGCTCAATATATTAATTTCGGTTATTCCCACTCGATGGTGGTAGGGTGGTTTTGTCTATATATAGGGCGTTTTGGTATAAATAAACGCAATATTTGGCGCCAATTATACACATTACTTTGTTTTGCCAACCTTTTGGAGTTCAAAAAATGGTCACAGCGCTGTTCTTCCGCAAGGCGCAAACCGGCCTCAATCCGATTACTGGACGCGCTTTTTGCGCATCCAAGTGAGGGAAGCCAGACAGCCGGCGCAAAGCGTCAGCACCACAAACCAAATTGCCATTTCGCTGTCACCGGTCTCGGGAGATTTCCCGGTGTAAACAGCGGTAATGGTGGTATCGGCGGTGATGTTTTTGCCATCCTGATCCCATGCGGCGGTATAGCCCTCCTTCTCAGGAAGCTCCGGCGCTGTTGCATCCTCGCCGTGGTTCACCGTCACAGTTCCCACAATTTTACCATCTGCCACATAGGTAACGGTGTAGGTTATGGGCGCCCATTTGCCGTAAAGGGTGATATCCTGCGTGACCGGCGTATCGTAATCAAAGGCCTGGGTAAGCTGCTCATCGGTATACCAGCCCTCAAAAACCATGCCTTCCCTGTTGACATTCACCATTTGAGAGAAGTCCTCCAGCTTCAAGGCGGGGCAATAGGTTGCATTGATGGACTGACCCGTGGGAACCATTACTTTCATCGTATGGCTCGCCCCAGGGATGATTACCCGATAAGCCAGCAGTTCAATCACAACATCCTCCGCCACGGTTTCGCCGTCAACGATGGTGTAGTAAAGATCCCATTCGCCCGGAACCTGCTTGACCGCGCCGCCCTCAGGCTTGCCCACCGTCAGCTTTTCGCTGACATGGATGCCGGCATAGGCGTAAATTTTGCCCGTTGCGTTCACTTCGGTGCCAACCAGACCGGGTGTGCCTTGGGTGCGGAAAGTGATTTCATCACATTCCACAGTGATTGTGCCCATTGCCCACAGGCTGTAACTGTTGCCGGCGGCGGCAAGGTCGCCACCACTGATGACCATATCTGCCGCGGATTGGATTCCGACGCTCTGATCCGCTTCACCGGCTTGGGCATAGATTACTCCGTTTTCAACATTCAGGCCGTTGCTGACCTGAATACCACTGCTGAAGGCCATATCGTCGGCTGTGGCGTTGGCGGCCGTGGCACTGACGATGCCGCCAGTGACCGTCATGGTATCTGCCTGAATGGCACGGGTAAACTTACCGCTCCCCGTAACCGCCTCAAGGGCACCACCGCTGACGGTCAGAGGACCACTGGTCTGAACACCGCAGCTGGTGTCGCCGGACGCAGTGGCATCTCCGCCCTCGGCCCACAGGAAACCGCCGCTGACGCTGACACCCTTAGCCGCCTGTACGCCCACACTGGGGCCGTTGGAAACAGCACCGGCAACAGCGGAAATCTTGCCGCCGGAAACAGCCAAGGTCTGTGTATAAATGCCGCAGCTGGCATACTTACCCGTGCTGCCCGTGGTAGTCAGCGTACCGCCACTGACCGTCATATATGTGGTACGGATGCCATAGCTGCCGTTGGAAGCATCACCGGCGAACGCAGTAACGGTGGCGTTATCCATAATATCCAGCGTGGTATAGCCATAGATGCCGCAGCTGCGGTCGGGGGCATAGCCACTGGTCGCCTTGACCACCGCATTATCCCGGATAATCAGCGCACCATCTGCCCGGATGCCGTAGCTGCTGCCGGACACCACGTCTCCACTGTTTGCCTCCACAGTCACATCGCCGCCGATGGTCAGACCGCCGACGCTCCACTCGGTGGTGTAGATGCCGAAGTCCGTTCCTTGCACCTTCAGCGAGCCGTTTCCGAGGATACTCAGCTCCGCTTTCTTCACAAGAATACCATAATATCCAGAGGATACAACTGTATTTTCCCCCTCCAGAACGATGTTCAGCGCATTTTCCGCATAGATAGCGGAATTCTTATAGCCCGAACCTGCGTAGGAGAAGTTGTTCAGATACAGGGTGTTGGTGGCGACATCGTAACGCCAACCCTCACCGCTTTTGGTGGTTTCGGTGATTTGCTGACCGCCCACCCATACCGGGTATGTTACACAAATACGTCCGGTGCCATTTACCGTTCCGTAGTCCACGTCAAGGCCCGGATATTTGGCGCAAATGGGAGAATTGTCCGCCTTTACCACGCTATTTTCAAAGCCTGCAACGTAGTTGGCCAGAACCATGTAATCCTCCATCACATAATCCAGCACATTGGTGCTGCCTTCAAGCATGGCAAATCCGCCGCCCAAATCCCGCAACGTGTAGTTATATCCTGCCACATTGTAGCTGGCACTCAGATCCAACGGCTCCCAAGTGTCAGTATCCTTGTTGTAAACCTGAACATCCCGGACTCGGTATGCGCCGGTGGGACCGCCCACCCAAACGCCCTTTTCATCAGCCTGTGTAGTGTTGGGAATGGTGGTGTCCACCGTGTAGGTAATGCCGGAAACATGGAGGAAGCTCCCCTCCTCCGAAACACCTACCGAACGGGCACCCCATTCCAGCGCATCCAAAATTTGCTGGCCGGTTGCGGTGCGCAGACAAGCCACGTTTCCAAAGGTGTGGATGGCCTTGCAGGTCTGATAGGTGATGTCCCCTGTGATGGCCTGATTGCGGATGCCGCCGCCATTCATCAGTGCAACATCCACATCCATGCCCATATCATCAAACAGATAGTAAAGCGCATCGGCGGCAAAATCGCCGGAATTGGTTTCCTGTCTGCGAACCAGACGATTGCCATTGGCATCGTAGTTATCGAAGGTCACATCCGTCGAGCCGATGACCTGCCCCAGCTGGGCATCCAGCTCTGCGATCCATGCGTCCTCAATGGCCTTCACATTGGCATCGGGGGTGATAGCAGCCAAATCGTCAGCCGTCAGAAGCTCCGTGGTGATGCCCTTGTCGGAGATGGTCATTTTGCCCACAGCGCCCAAATATTCGCCGGTCTGAGTCAGGATGACGGTATTGCCGCCTTTGTCCGTAACCTCTTTCATGGGGACGGTGGAATGGGAATGACCGTCGATAAAGGCATCCAAACCGGTGGTGTTGGCAATCACATCCTCAGAACGCCAAGGCGCGGAGGTGGCATCATCGCCCAAATGTCCCACGGCAATAACGATATCCGCCTCCTTGGAAGCGTCGTCAATGGTGCTCTGTACGGCGGAATAAAGCGCAGCCCCATCCTTACCGCCGGCGATTCCGTAGATGTAGTTTCCGTTCTCATCCTGGAAATACCCGGGAGTAGTGGAGGTGATGGTTTCCGGTGTGGTAATGCCAACCACCGCAATCTTCGTGCCATTGACGTCGTACACCTTGTAGGCATCCAGCACCGTGGAGCCGGCAATGCCATCTTTCTCGTTGTAGAAATTGCAGGAAAGATAGGGGTAGTCTGCCCAATCGATGACCTGCATACAGCCGGACATCCCGTAATCGAACTCATGATTGCCCAGCGTAGCCCCATCATAGCCTGCGGCATTCATCAGCTGCACAATGGTCTTGCCCTTGTCCATAGAACCGTAGGCGGTACCTTGAACATGGTCACCCGCATCAAGCAACAACACATTATCATATGTGTCCTTCAATGCGGCTATGGTGGAATAACGAACGCTTCCGTCTATGTAGGTGTGGATATCGTTGGTGTAAAGGATTACGATATCCTCCGCTTCAGGCTGTGCCGCCTGCGCCGTTGGCGAAATCAGCAACAGAACCATGCACATAACAAGAAGCAGGTTTACGAGCCTATGTTTCATAAAATTTCCTCCTCGTTTAGCAGAAGTAGCATGGGGTAAGAAAGAATTTTCCCATCTTATTATTCATTATGCCACAATTATTCACAAACGACAATACAATAATTCCTATTTTTTCTTGGGCACTTCGCCGAAAGGGAGTTTTTAGAGGTGCCCATCTAATTATACCACAAAAAAACAGACGCAGTGCAACAGAGGTAGCCATGAGGATAATGGTGTCAGCAAAAACACGTCTTTTGCTCTCGTTGATGTTGACACCTCAAAATAATGGCGGTATTATGGCAGTAGACATATGTTAGATAGTTTTAGATAGTTTTGAGGTATCTATATGGCACATTATCGTTGGAGTGAATTATTTCCGCCCCACATCTGGCAGCGTGGGCGCAATTATTATCGGGACGGACACGTTTTAGCTGTCCGCCATCTGGGAAATCGCATCACCGCAGAGGTAGAAGGCACAGCGTTGTATACCGTATCTGTCGCATTGGATTCGGGAACCAATCGCATTGAGGATCATTCCTGCGATTGCCCCTATGGTGAGGATGGCACACCCTGCAAGCATCTGGCGGCTTTGCTGTGTGCTCTGGAGGACATGGACGATGCCGAAACTAAAAAAGATGAATTTTCAACCGTTGAAACCATTGTCGGATTGCTGTCGGAGAAGCAGATGCGGCAATTGTTGATCCAATTTGCAGAAAATGATTCTTTTGTGTGGGAGAAGATTTTGCTCACGGCCACGAATCAGCTTCCCCAAAAGCAAAAGCAGCAGTGGCAGCAGGATCTGCAGGAATTAACCGATGAGGCCGCAGACCGCCACGGCTTTATCGATTATGAAGAAGCCTATGATTATTGCTTTTCGCTGCAGGAGTACCTCTATAATCGGGTGCCGGATTTGCTGGCAAAAGGCCTTATCACGGATGCCTTTGAACTGGCCTGTCTGGTATTCCAAACCGGTATGGAGCAGGATATGGATGACTCTGACGGTGGTTTGACCGTGCTGGCCAATTACTGTATGGGCGAGTGGAACAAGATTTTGACGCTGGCTTCCTCCGAAGACCAAAAGAAAATGTTCCGCTGGTTTTGCGAGGCGTATCGCAAGGGTGATTTGGTGCAGATGTTCCTTGAGGAGTATCTGTTTATTGCTCCATGGAAAAAAGCAATTATACCAGAATTGCTGAGCTTTTTAGATCAGGAAATCCGCTCATGCGCCGAAAACGGCCGGAACTATCATCTGAATGATTTGGTGGCAAGTCGAATACATTGGATGAATGAAATCGGCGTGTCCACAGAGGAGCGGAAGGCGTATATCCAACAGAATCATCAGCTTTCGGCGGTTCGGGATATTGAGGTCGCAGAAGCAAAGCACAATGGCGACTGGGGTTCTGCGCTTGCCTTGTTGGAAGAAAGCAAAGCTCTTGATGCCGATAAAATCGGGCTTGTAGCACGGTATAGCCAACAGATCATTGAAATTCATGAAACCCTTCATGATACTCCGTCCGTGAAGAAAGAGCTGGAGTATTACCTGTTCACCTTCCGGCAGGATGATTTGCAATATGTAGAGAAAATGAAATCGCTTTTGTCCACTGCGGAATGGGAGGATATGAGAAGCAGATTGTTAAACAGCAAAACTATGTTATCTCAGGTGTATCCACTCTTATCTAAAGAAGGGCTGTATGGACAATTGATGGATATGATTGAAGCCCATGGGGACATTCATACGTTGCAGCTGTATGAAGATCTATTGAAAAAGGAGTTCCCGCAGCGATGTATGCATATATATGAAAACCATTTGCATCGGGCCATGAACCAGGCCTCCAACCGCAAAGCCTATTGGTCCATAATTCAAACACTCAAAAAGCTAAAAAAGTATCCAGATGGGAAAGCAGCCGCACAAACAATCGCAGATCAGTGGACGCAGAAATACCCCCGCCGGACAAGTCTGCTGGACGAACTAAAGAAAGCAGGCTTCTAAAAATAAAAGCAAAACAGAGATGCGGTGCGTTTCATCAACACACAACATCTCTGTTTTTCTGTTTTCATTTAGAAATCTTTACTTAGCAGAAAATCCGCAATATGGATGGTTTTGATGCCCTTATAATTGCCACCGGCGTAATCATCTGCCAACAGAACATATTTCGGGTAATTGTCATCCAGCTTCAATAGCCTACCATACTCACGCTCTCGGGCGGCTTCGCTGCTAATCTGCTGGGCCACCTGAACATAGACTTTCTCGTCTTGCTTGGTGGCGATGAAATCGATCTCATAGCCGTCCAGCTTACCAATGCAAACCTCATAACCCCGGCGCAGCAGCTCCAAATAAACGATATTCTCCAGCATTGCCGCTGCGCTGTCCGCATTGTAGCCCAGCACACTGTACCGCAGAGCCGAATCTGCAAGGTAGAACTTCTCCTGTGTTTTCAAACGCTCCTTGCCCTTGATGTCATACCGGGAGCAACGGTGGAGGATATATGCGCTTTCCAGCTTGCTCAGGTAATTGTACACCGTTTCGTTATCCAGCGCCCGGTTCTCACTTTTCAGATACTTGGAGATGGAGCTGGCCGAGAAGGTGTTGCCTACATTGTCAAAAACATAGCGAACAACACGCTCCAGCTGGTCAATTTTCCGTATCTGGTTTCGCTTCACAATATCCGTAAAAATAGTGGAATTGTAGATATCGTGAACGATGGTGTAGGCCGCATCCCGGGGATATTCCTGCAAGTGTAATGCAGGGAAACCGCCAAACTGCAGATACCGCACCAGTTCCTGTCTGGGATTGGCGACTTCGGTATATTCTTTCCGGAACTGCAGGTACTCCGAAAAGGACAGCGGAAAAATTCGGAAGGATATATACCGTCCTGTCAGATAGGTGAAAATCTCCGAAGACATCATCCGGGAGTTGGAACCGGTCACATAGATATCCACCTTGTAGTCGGACATCAGCGAGTTGACCACCTTTTCCCATGAAGTAATTTCCTGAATCTCATCAAGGAATAGATAGGTGGTTCCCTCAGCAGAAAGCTGGCTTTTGAGTTGAGTAAATAATTCCTTCGCCGTCATACCTTCATATTCCAAAGAATCGAAGGCATAGTGGACGATCTGCTCCTCCGGCACACCTCTGCCGCTAAGCTCCTGCATCAGCATTTTCATAATCGTGGACTTTCCACACCGGCGAATGCCGGTCAGGATTTTCACAAAGGGCGTATCCACATACGCCAAAATCTTATCAACATAGTCTTGTCTGGTAATCATATTGATGCACCTCCCTGTTGCGAATATTATACCGCATGCGTTGTCAAAAAGTCAATGCTTTTGCGAATACAAACCGCAAAAGTTACTCAGTTCGACATAACTTCTGGAATTGGATTGTAAATTGCTTGTGGCCTCCGTTTTGCTCGTAAATATAGATAATAATTATAATACAAATAAGAGCCTGATGGTTTGGATACCCATCAGGCTCAAATAGATGAAATATATAATTCTGTTACTCCCACTCGATTGTGCCCACGGGCTTCGGGGTCAGGTCCAGCAGGACACGGTTGATACCCTCCACTTCGGCGGTAATACGATTGGTAATCTTATGCAGGACGGCGTAGGGGATTTCCTCAATGGTGGCAGTCATGGCATCGGTGGTATTCACCGCACGGATAATGGCCGGCCAGCCCTCATAACGCATATCGTCACGAACACCCACGCTCTTGAAGTCCGGGATTGCCACAAAATACTGCCACACCTTCTCCGCAAGTCCGCAGTTGTCAAACTCCTCCCGGAGAATCGCATCGGCCTCACGCAGCGCATGGAGCCGGTCACGGGTGATGGCACCCAGGCAACGGACACCCAGGCCGGGACCCGGGAAGGGCTGACGGTAGACCATGGCATGGGGCAGACCCAGTGCCTCACCAACCACACGAACCTCGTCCTTGAACAGCAGCTTCAGCGGCTCCACCAGTTCCATAGCCATATCCTCCGGCAGACCACCCACGTTATGATGGGACTTGACAGGCTTGCCGCTTTCCTTGGCCTTGATTGACTCCAGAATGTCAGGGTAAATCGTGCCCTGCGCAAGGAAGGAGATCCCGTCCAGCTTGGCGGCCTCCTCGTCAAACACATTGATGAACTCCGCACCGATAATCTTCCGCTTCTTCTCGGGATCGGCCACACCGGCCAGCAAATTCAAGAATCGGTCGGTAGCATCCACATAGACCAGATTGGCATCCAGCTCCTCGCCAAACACCTTCACCACGTCCTCGCTCTCACCCTTGCGCATCA
>JAZQIN010000067.1:0-5687 GCA_045541155.1 Faecousia sp. | reverse complement strand
GGCGAAGTGCCCGTTCTTTTGCTCCAACTTATGCTTATAAAAACCTTGAAATACATCCAGTATTCCTGCGGTTTTTACCACATAATTTGAAGCAAAATTCCTGGGCACCCACTCGAAATTGAGTTTTTAGAGGTGCCCAGTTGTAAAACAACACCAAGAAAGGAAGTATCAGGATGAAACAGGCAAAACGATTCATCGCAAGATTGCTGATTGTGGCGCTGTTGGTGCAGCTGCTGCCGGTACTGTCTACAGTTTTTGCGGCGCAGACGCTGACGGAGTTCGATTCGCCCGTCACCAGTGCGCAGTCTACCACCGTTGCCGATGGCTTCTCCACTGATGAACTGGTGGACGATGACTTCAACGGCGAAGGTGTGTGGATCACAGAAATCTACAACAACGACTGCGAACGTAACACCGCCACCAACACCCGTGAAACAAACGGCTACGAATCCATCCATCTGTACAATACCGCATCGGATTTGATGGAGTTCGTGGAGTTGGTCAGCGCGTACGACGCAGACATCAAGTTCAACGACCTGTACGAGCTTTACTACAATTCCTACAAGCTCAACGTCACCACCATAAGCGGCAGCAGTGACGTGACCCTGACCAGAGGCCAGCCGGTGGTGCTGTGGAACTACCGCACCGATGTGACGGTGACCCTGCCCACCGAGGCGGAGTTCCGGGAGGATATGCGCATCCCGGACAATGCACTGGTGCTCAAGGTGACCAATGGCCTTGGCTGGGACAGCGCCGCCACCTTCACCCTCAAGCTGAAGGCCACCGGCGCCACCGTCGGCTCCTTCACCACCGTCAACAGTGCCACCGACAACGTGCTGGACGGTCTGGCTGTGGAGCTGAAGGTGCCCATGCAGGGCAGCGCCATGGAAGTCTACCGTAACCTGACTCTGCCCAGCCCCGGCTATGTCTATGCGCCTCAGGTCCGTGGCCTGATTCCGGCCAACACTCTGGAGGGCATTGAGGACGGAGGCGTGTACCTGACCGAAATTCGCCCCAACGATGTCAACCGGAAGGCGACATACGGCTCCGAATCCGACTTCATGGAGTGCTTTGAGGTGGTCAACACCACCAATGGAACCGTGGACCTGAACAGCGACTACAAGCTGGTCTATACCGTCCGTGAGGGCACCCGGAAAATCCTGAACATCTCCCAATACAAGGCCGGTGGCGGCGGTTCCACCGCTAATTGTACGATTCCTGCCGGCGGCACGGCGGTCATTTGGTGCTATCGCTACTCCAATATCACCGACTGCACCAGCTTCCCCACGCTGACAGCCTTCCGCAATGCCTACGGCATCAGTTCCAGCACCCCTGTGTACGTCTTTGAAAACCAGTCCTCCTTCAACAACACCAACCGTGCGGTGGAGATTTTTGAGAGTGACGGTAACGGTGGTCTGGGTAAGCTGGTTTCCACCTACACCTACATCGGTGCCAGCGACGTGCCCGACAACACCTCTGCCCATCTGGCCATCAACACCGAAGGCCCCGAGATGCTACTGTACGCCGGCGCTACCGCCTCCAGCATGGGTGCCGTACCGGCGGCGCAGGCCAAGTACACCATCGACTATGGTGATTATATGCAGATGCACCTGCTGGAGGGCACTAACGTCCCCAGCTCCATCATGCAGGGCGAGGATCTGCGGGTGACCTACTGGTACGACTACAACAGCCGCACTAAGCGCACCGGTACCTATACCTACTACCGCTTCGACGGCACCGGCGACTGGTACACCGTCACCGAGGGCGGCATCCGCTTGCCCAATACCTATGAAATCGTGATTCCGGCGTACGAGCTGTTTGACCATGACTATGTGGAATTCTATGTGGTCAACTCCAGCACCTTCCGGGATACCATCCGGGGTATCTACAAGGTGGACATCGTGGGCCTGAACGAGGTCAGCGGCATCCGCACCAACATCTCTCAGGGTGAAGAGGTCCGGGGGACCGTCTCCATCACCGCCAACGACGGCGGCACCAACTCCGCCACCAAGATTTACATCGATGGCACGCAGTATACCACCACTCCCATGATGGAGGACGGTGCTTACTTCTCCTTCGTCACCGACGGTGTGGATGCTTACTTCAAGAACACCCTCACTACCACCGGCAACAAGGAAATCAAGGCCATTGGTAAGTGGCTCTACATCAATCCTAAGGCCCAGCTGGTGCACATCGACAACAGCTACTTCACCTACAGCTCCAGCAAGTACAAGGTGACCCTGCGATTCTGGGCCGGTACCTATGGTACCGCCGTCAACGAGACCCTGACTCCCAGCGCCAACCGTGAGGACTTCAAGGTTACAGCGCTGCAGCTGAAGCTGCCCAACGGAAAAACCTATCTGCCCACCTCCATTGGTCCCTCCAGCTACAACGGCGTGAACACCAGCGCCAAGACCAACCTTTCCACTGCGCTGGATGCAATCCACTGCATCGGTGACTCCACCAACTGGTGCCCGTACATGGACGTGACGTTCAATGTGCCTTCCACCGAGGTCAACGCTGTGGGCTGCTCCATCGATACCACCAAACTTTCCGACGGTCAGCACACCCTGAAGGTCACCAATGGCACCTCCACCAAGACCGTTACCTTCATCGTGGACAACACCGCTCCCGGCCTGGATTTGGGCATTGCGGAAGGGGCCATGCTCAACGGCAATATCACCTTCAACCCCACCATCACCGAGGCCAACGGTATGCGCTCTCTGACTGTGCTGCTGGACGGCGCGCTGATTCAGACTCCCTACACCATCACCGGTCGTGAGCTGGGCGAGGGCAGCCATACGCTGGAGGCCACCGTGGAGGATATGGCCGGAAACCGCACCGCCAAGACGGTCAATTTCACGGTGGATTTGGTGGATATGGAATTGCTGTATGCAGGAAATACCTACATCAAGGGCACCTCTGCCAATTACTACTTGAATGCGTACTCTTATTCCGATACCAACGTCACCTTCTATAAGGCGGAGCGGATTGATGCCTCCAACATCACCGCCACCACCGTATCCGGTCTGGTGCCCTACCTGCAGTACACCATCGATGTGGGCAGTGCCGCCGTGGGCGACGACATCGTGGTGGATTGGGACGGCACCGCCTCCGGCAGTGACGATGCCCATGCCAACACCATGTTCGTCCGCAACACCGTCACCGGTGGCTGGGATACCGTTGCTACTGTGGACAGCACCGGCGCTATTAAGAATGCCAGCTTCAGTGTGGAAAACCATGTGGAAAATGGCAAGGCTGTGGTGATTATCCAGTGTACTTCCGGTTCCAACCTGCCGGATACGGACACCGTCAACGACGGAAAGCTCAATAATAATCTGGACTGGGACGGCAACTCCGCCCCCGAGGACTATGACTTCGCTTTCGCCTGGATTAGCGACACCCAGGGCTATGTCCAGCGTTATAACTACCACTATATGCAGATGAACCAGTGGATCGTGGACAACCGGGACGACTGGAAAATCAGCTACGTTATGCACACCGGCGACATCGTGGACGACTGGGATGCAATCTACCAGTGGGAGAACGCGGACGCAGCTATGAAGATTTTCGACGAGGCCGGTATGCCTTACGGCGTGCTGGGCGGCAACCACGACGTTGCCTCCGGTTTGGATCTGAGAGAATACTACTATCAGTATTTCGGTGAGGACCGGGTCAAGAATCAGCCCACCTTCGGTGGCTCCTACGAGAACAATCTGGGCCACTACGATTTGGTCAGCCAGAACGGTGAGGACTTCATTATCGTCTACATGAGCTGGAACATCCATGAGGCCGAGGTCAATTGGATGAACGAGGTCCTGCAGAAGTATTCCGACCGGAAGGCCATTCTGTGTTTCCATGCCTATACCCATGTCAGCACCAGCATGGACGGCCTGTTGGACTACTTCGGCGTTACCGTCCGGGACCATGTGGTTGCTAAGAACCCCAATGTCATTGCGGTTCTTAACGGTCACTACTCCGGTTCCACCTACCAGACCGTCCGCTTCGATGACAACGGCGACGGCAAGCTGGACCGAACCGTTTACCAGATTTGTACCGACTACCAGTCTGTCACCGAGGGCGGTCTGCAGTATATCAAGTTCCTGTACTTCGATTTGGACAACGATAAGATTTTCGTCAACTCCTACTCTCCCTACATGGACGATTTCAACTACTTCGATGCTGCCGCTCCTGATGACCTGAGCGCACTGGCACAGGCCTCCTCTACCGGCGTGGTCAACAACACGGATATCGATCCTGTGATTCTGAGTGTGGACTTCGACACCACTGCCCAGACCATTCAGGGCAACAGCATCTCCGCTACCATCTATACCGATGAAGCGCTGGGCAGCACCCAGATGGATCGCTCCAGCGGTCTTGCGCAGAAGACCTTCTACGGTCTGACCCCCCATACGGACTATACCTGGTACGCCGTACTGGAAAATGCCAACACCGGCTATCTGCGGACTGAGCCTTACGACTTCACCACGCGCCATGACTATGTGGCGGAGGTCACGGCACCTACCTGTGAAGCGCAGGGCTATACCACCTATACCTGTACCGCCTGTGGCGACAGTTATGAGGACGACTATGTGGATGCGCTGGGCCACAGCTACAATAGTGTGGTCACGGAACCCACCTGTACCCAGAACGGCTTCACCACCCATACCTGCATCGTCTGCGGCGACAGCTATGTGGACAGCACGGTCACCGCACCGGGCCACGACTATGAAAAGGTGGATACCGCACCCACCTGTACCGAGGGCGGCCATACCACCTTCAGTTGTAAAGTTTGTGACTATGTATTTGTGACCAACCGGGTGAATGCTACGGGCCATAGCTATGAGACTGTCGTAACCGCACCGGGCTGTACCTCTGCCGGTTATACTACCTATACCTGTGCAACCTGCGGCCACAGCTACGAGACGGATATGGTGTCTGCTACCGGGCACGACTATGTCACGAAAGTCACAGCACCGACCTGTACCTCTGCCGGCTATACGACTTATACCTGTACTGCCTGCGGCAAAACCTATGAAGATAATCAGGTTTCCGCACTGGGCCACAGCTACACTTCTAAGGTGACGGCACCTACCTGTACCGAGGGCGGTTATACCACCTATACCTGCTCCACCTGTGGCGATAGCTACGTTGCGGACGAAGTTGCCGCCAAGGGCCACAGCTGGAACGCTGCGGATTGCACCACCCCCAAGACTTGTAAGGTTTGCGGCGCAACCGAGGGCGAGTCTCTGGGCCACAGCTACACTTCTAAGGTGACGGCACCTACCTGTACCGAGGGCGGTTATACCACCTATACCTGCTCCGTCTGTGGCGATAGCTACGTTGCGGACGAAGTTGCCGCCAAGGGCCACAGCTGGAACGCTGCGGATTGCACGACAGCTAAGACCTGTAAGGTTTGCGGCGCAACCGAGGGCGAACCTCTGGGCCACAGCTACACTTCTAAGGTGACGGCACCTACCTGTACCGAGGGCGGTTATACCACCTATACCTGCTCCGCCTGTGGCGATAGCTACGTTGCGGACGAAGTTGCTGCTAAGGGTCATGACTATGCGTCTAAGGTGACGGCACCTACCTGTACCGAGGGCGGTTATACCACCTATACCTGTTCCGCCTGTGGCGATAGCTACGTTGCGGACGAAGTTGCCGCCAAGGGCCACAGCTGGAAC
>JAZQIN010000066.1:0-10421 GCA_045541155.1 Faecousia sp. | reverse complement strand
CGTCCCTTGGCCCCCTCTGATGAGGGGGCTGGCAAAAATCTCTGATTTTTGACTGGGGGAGAGAAAAAACAACGTTTTCTCTCCCTCCGAGCCGCCATTCGGCGGCCCACCTCCCTCGTCAGAGGGAGGCTTTGGGTGCGGTGCTTAGTAAGCTAAACGATAATTTCCCTTACTTATTCTCCATTGCGACCGCCACGTCCAGCGCCACCTTCATCATGGTGGTGAAGGCAGTCTGGCGCTCCTCAGCAGTGGTCTCCACGCCCTTGAGGACATGATCGGAAATGGTACAGATGCACAGGCCACGCTTGCCGTAACGGGCGGCGTTCATATACAATGCAGCGGCTTCCATCTCCAGCGCCATAACGCCCATCTTCTTCAGACCGTAGACGCTGTCCAGTCCCTCGGGGACATCCTTGTGGTCGCCGTAGAACACATCGGAGGAGTTGACGTTGCCCACATGGTAGGTGGCATTATTGGCTTCGCAGGCCTTGACCGCCTCGCTGAGCAGCTCGTAGCTGGCAATGGGGGCAAAGGTGCCGGGCAGGTGGAACTGGGATGCCCAGTTGGAATCGGTGCAAGCGCCTTGCGCAATGACGATGTCGTACAGGTTCACGTTCTCCTGAATGGAGCCGGCGGAACCGACACGGATGATGTTCTCCACGCCGAAGAAGTTGAACAGCTCGTGGGAGTAGATGCCGATGGCAGGCATACCCATGCCGGAGGCCATGACGGACACCTTCACGCCCTTGTAGTAACCAGTGTAGCCGTGGACGCCACGGACGTTGTTGACCAGCACAGGATTCTCAAGGAAATTCTCCGCAATGAACTTGGAGCGAAGAGGATCGCCGGGCATCAGGACAGTTTTTCCAAAGCCAATTTCATCAGCAACATTGATATGGGGAGTAGCAGGGTAGGTTGACATAATATATTTCCTCCAAAATTCTAGATAGAAAACGTTGCGGTAAATTATTGTTTAGCGCACTAAGCACTGCACCGTATACAACGCTTGTCATTGCGAGGCCCGAAGGGCCGTGGCAATCCGTACTCCTCGTAATATGTAGAGAAAACGGATTCCCACGGTCGCATTTGTTATTGTGTGATTGCCACTGGCAATCACTAGAATTTACATTCGCTTCGCTATGCTCCCTCGGAATGACACGGTATTTTGTTTTTGCGGTAGTCGTGTAAACGATAATTTACACGCCGAAGATATGAACTATCTCATATCTTCTTATTTCAATTAGTATGTTCCGTCGTTTTCGAGGCCCTTTGCGATTTTGACGATGCGGCTGGTGCCCAGACGGTCGGCACCCAGAGCGATAAATTTCTCAGCGTCCTCCAGACTGGAGATGCCGCCGGCGGCCTTGGTTTTCACATGGGGGGCAACGTGCTTGGCGAACAGCTCCACATCAGCGAAGGTGGCGCCGGCCTTGCTGAAACCGGTAGAGGTTTTGATGTAGTCGGCACCGGAGTCGGAAACGCACTTGCACAGCGCAATCTTCTCCTCGTCGGTCAGCAGGCAGGTTTCGATGATGACCTTCAGCAGCTTGCCCTTGCAGGCGGCCTTGATGGCGGCGATTTCAGCAGTCAGCTCTGCCCACTTGCCCTCCTTGGCCCAGCCGATGTTGATGACCATGTCCACCTCGTCGGCACCGTTATCCACAGCATCGGAGGCCATGAAGCACTTGGCGGCGGTGGTAGCGTAGCCGTTGGGGAAGCCGATAACAGTGCAGATGGCCAGATTTTCGCCCACATACGCCTTGGCCTGCTTGACGAAGGAGGCCGGAATGCAAACAGAGGCGGTCTTGTACTTCATGCCGTCATCGCAGATGGCCTTGATTTCAGTCCATGTGGCAGTCTGCGCCAGCAGAGTGTGGTCGCATTTGGCGAGAATTTGGGAAAGTTCCATAGTATCAGTACTCCTTTTTGTTGATTTTTTCTTTATTATATACAATAGCCGCCAGATATGCAAGAAGATTTTAAAGAATCGAAATCAATCAAAACACATACCCCGATATTGATTGCTAGCTATTGACGATCCGTATGTCAGGGGATAAAATAGAGAAAAAACGTCGAAAGGAACCTCGTCATGAAGCGCACCAAACGTCTTGCGGCCCTGATGCTGGCGATGATGCTAATCCTCAGTCTGGCGGCCTGCGGTACCGACGGTCCTAAGGAATCCTCGCCCCTTGCGGAATCCGTCCCCCACACCTGTCCCTCCACCGACCCCTACGAGGGAATGTCCAAAGATGCCTTTTACGCCACCTATACCCCGGCCTGCTGCCGGGTGGACGCACTGTACCGCAGTCAGCATGGCTTCCTATCCGGCTCGCTGGAGATGCCGGGGCAGTACGCACAGGAGGCGGATCACCGGCCCATGGAGGACGGAAAATACATCCGCAACACCAGCAGCTACTATCTGGATGACGGCGATACCTATGTGGTGGTGGACAGCAGCGGCGACGAGGTGATGCGACTGTACCGTGGTGGCGGCTACATCACGCTGGAGGAAGTGGCAGCCTATATGTACGCCTTCGGCGGCGGTGACAACTGTTTCCCGGCTAACTACACCTCCAAAAAGAAAAAATCCACCAGCAACAGCATCTGGGGGGAATACCTGCGTGTGAACCACTCCCGGTTCATCGGAAATACCCAAAAATACCCTTACGAGCCGGAATTGCCGGACATTTCCGGCTGCGGCGGTGATTTGGAATATTACGAGATGGACATCGGCACCACCGGTACCTCCACCCCCGGTTACGCCCCCCGTCCCTATGTCCAAAACGGCTCCATCAACCGGGGCGCGGCCCGGCTGGTCTATGCCCGCCAGGACCTGAATGGTAACGGCACCTACGAGACTGACGAGGTCTATGTGTTCTACACCCACAACCACTACAACGATTTCCGGGAATACCTGAATTACTACGGCGGCTGGGGTGAGATGTTCGGAAATGTCACCGGCGGCGGTACGTACAGCAGCAAATCCAACGCCAATCCCACCCCCTACGTCCCAACCGCCTATGCGGATTTTAATTAAAGAGGTCAACGTATGAAGAAGAATGCTTTGAAGTGGAGCTGCGTGGCATCCGGGCTGCTGTTTCTGATTCTCAGCGCCCTGACGGTTTCCGCCATCATGACAGCGCTCCGTCAGCCCACCGTGTCCGTTATCGGCGGCATGGGCCGGCCGACGCTGGAATTCGTGCTGCAGCAGGTGACCCGTTCACCGATATTTCTGGCTGCGCTGGCATCCTTCCTAGCCTTTGTGGGTACCGGCATCGCCCTGATTGCCTGCCGAAAGAAATAATCATAGGGAGCGGCCTCGCCGCTCCCTATGGCTGTCAAAAAAGTGCCATGCTGCGGTAAATTATCGTTTAGCGCACGAAACGCCGCCCCCTAAGCCTCCCTCTGATGAGGGAGGTGGGCCGGCGAACGCCGGCTCGGAGGGAGAGAAAATGTTGAAATTCTTCTCTCCCCCAGTCGAAAATCATAGATTTTCGCCAGCCCCCTCGTCAGAGGGGGCCAAGGGACGGTGCGTGCTGTTACACCGCTAAACAATAATTTACCACAGCACAACGATTTTGAGTCCTTTCCGGAGGACGCAATCATTCTTCATTCCGGTGGTACGTCGGTCAGTTGATTGTTCCCTCTGCCCGATGGAACAGGTCGCCAATGCGCTGGCGCAGGGCAGCGGATTCCGGCGTGTCAGCGGTGCCGGAAAGATCAATCCACTCCGTCGAAGCCTTTTGGGCATCCTTCAGTACCTGCAAATCAAAGCTCAAATCCGCCACACGGAAGGCAGGCAAACCCGACTGCCGGGAACCAAAGAAATCACCGGGGCCTCGTAGCTTCAAATCCTCCTCGGCGATTTTGAAGCCGTCCGTCGTCTTACAAAAGGCCTTCAGCCGCTGGAGGGTCTCAGCGTTGCGGTTGTGGGAGGTCAGAATGCAGTAGCTTTTGGCGCTGCCACGCCCCACACGTCCACGAAGCTGATGAAGCTGAGACAGGCCAAAGCGGTCTGCGTCCTCAATGACCATCAGGGTAGCGTTGGGTACGTCCACACCCACCTCGATTACCGTGGTCGCCACCAACACATCTCCCTCTCCGGCTGCGAAGGCCGCCATCACGGCCTCCTTCTCCGCCCCCTTCATCTTCCCGTGAAGCAGCATCACCCGAAGATCCGGAAATACGGTCTTTTGCAGAGTTTCCGCCCAAACCTCGGCGGATTTGATGCCCAATTCTTCGTTTTCCTCCACCGCCGGACACACCACAAAACACTGGTGTCCCTCAGAAACGTGCTTGCGGATAAAGGCGTTGATGCGGGCACGATAACTCTCGCCCACAAGAAATGTATCCACCGTCTGCCGTCCCGGCGGCAACTCGTCCAGAATCGACACATCCAAATCACCATACATAATCAGTGCCAGCGTTCTGGGAATGGGTGTCGCGGACATGACCAGCATATGGGGGGCTGCACCCTTGGCAGACAGCTTCGAACGCTGGGCTACGCCGAATCGGTGTTGCTCGTCGGCAATGACCATGCCCAAATCCGAAAACTGTGTCGTATCCGTTAGCAACGCATGGGTACCCACCACCAAATCCACTTCGCCGGCGGTGATTGCCTCCCGGGTTTCTCGTTTGGCCTTCTCTCGCATGGAGCCGGTGAGCAACGCCACCCGCAGCCCCATGGGTTCAAACAATTTGGACAAAGACTGGTGATGCTGCTCCGCCAAAATCTCCGTAGGTGCCATCAGGGCCGCCTGCTTGCCGTTGCGAATTGCCAGATACGCCGCAGCAGCCGCCACCATGGTCTTGCCGCTGCCTACATCCCCCTGCACCAGACGGTTCATGGGGACACCCTGGCTCACATCCTGCCGTATCTCATCAATGGCACGGCGCTGAGCACCGGTGAGGGTGAAAGGCAGCCCCTCCAGAAAGGGGCGGATATCAATTTGATGGTAAGGCGTTGTTTGCTTTCCGGAGCGTGACGCACGCAGCAGGGACAACCCGGCGGAAAAGACAAAAAATTCTTCAAATATCAGTCGCCGTTTCGCCAGCTCCGCTTCCTCCATGGAGGCCGGCTCGTGGATGGCATAATAGGCTCGCTCTGCAGGCAGGATGCCATACTGACGGCGCACTGGCTCCGGAATAATCTCTGCCGGAGGGTCGCAAATTGCCAGTGCCTGCCGCACGCTGCGCAGAATTGCGGCGTTGTTGACACCGGCAGTCAGGGGATAGACCGGGAGAATCCGTCGGGTGGTCACCGGTGCGGAATCCAGCGACTCAAACACCGGATTGGTCATGCTGTAGCCGGTGAAATCCCCGGAAAGGGAACCATAGAAAATATATTCCCTGCCATATTGCAGATGGTCGGTGACGAACCGATTGTTAAAAAAGGTGATGTTCAGCCGAGCGGTGTGGTCTGCTACCTGCACCTTGGTCATGTCCAGACCCTTACGAATATGGCTGGTTCGGGGACTGTTCATGACCACCGCCTTGAAGCACGCAGGATGTCCGGTCTCCAGCGAGTCAATCGTCACCAGCTTGGTCCGGTCCTCGTAGCCCCGGGGGAAATGGCAAATCAAATCCCCTAGCGTGAAGATATTCAAATTGGCGAACTGTTTCGCCTTCGCCGGGCCGATGCCCTGCAAAATTGTAATCGGGTCGGTGAGCTTTGCCATGGTTACACCTCCTGGACCGGTAAATAATTGTTTAGCGCAGTAAGCACAACATAACATACAACGCATGTCATTGCGAGGAGCGAAGCGACGTGGCAATCCGGTAATTAGCAAGGTGTAAAGAACGGATTGCCACGGGCCTACGGCCCTCGCAATGACACGGACTTTGTAAGTGCGGTGCTTAATTCGTTAAACAATGATTTATCACACGAATACGGTATATGAAAAAACTCCCTCCGGAATACGGGAGGGAGATATTTTCAGAGAATCATCACGCCAGCTTGTTCAGCTTCAGGGTCATGCTGCTCTTCTTACGGGCAGCATTGTTCTTGTGCAGAAGACCCTTGTTGACAGCCTGATCCACAGCCTTGACGGCAACAGCGTAGGCAGCCTCGGCAGCAGCCTTGTCGCCGGAAACCAGAGCGGCATCATACTTCTTGATGACGGTCTTCAGAGCAGACTTATTGGCCTTGTTCTTCTCGTAAGCAATCTTGGAAGAAAGGACATCCTTCTTAGAGGACTTGATGTTGGGCATGTTCACACCTCCTGTTCTCAAAGTTTCATACAGTTTCACATTATAGCGTGGTTTTCTAAGAAAATCAATACCTTTTTTAAAAATTTTTCTGAGCTGGGACGAAAAGCTGCCATTGTATCGTAAATATCGTTTAGCGGTCTAGCACCGCAAAACAAAACTCTTTGTCATTGCGAGGAGCGAAGCGACGTGGCAATCCGTTCTCTACACACGCTACCGAATAAGCGGATTGCCACGCCAGCGTGCGCGCTGGCTCGCAATGACATACGTTGTTTATGGTGCGGTGCTTAGTCCGCTAAACAATAAGTTATAGCACGATTTTTGTATAATAAGCTTTATAATTTTTTAATTAGGTATATATACTTTGTTGATATTAAACAAACTAATCTCCGTTAAATTGTGGTTTATGGGGAAAATATGGCAATATCTGGAATTCCTATTGCGTTCCGAACGAACAAGTGGTATGATATTAATATGAAGGAGGTGGGCAACGTGACGATTAAAGATTTGTCCGCTCAGACCGGCTATTCTGTGGGCACCATTTCACGGGTGCTGAATAATCAGCCGAACGTCAGCGAGAAAGCCCGCACCATCATTCTGGAGGCGGCACGGACCAGCGGTTTCCAGCTTAACACCAACGCGCAGCAGTTGAAGCAGCAGCGTTCCAATAACATTTTGGTGCTGGTAAAGGGCACCTTCAACCAGCTGTTCGGCAGTCTGGTGGAGGCAATCCAGTCCCACCTCAGCGACTCGACCTATCATCTCGTGCTGGAGTACATGGACGAGGACAGCAACGAGGTCCTTCGAGCGGTGCAGCTTTGCCGGGAAAAAAAGCCGCTGGGAGTGCTGTTTCTTGGTGGAAACCGGCGGCATTTCCTGTCGGACTTCGATCGCATTGACGCACCCTGTGTGCTGGTGACCAGCGATGGCTCCGAACTGCCCTTTGCAAACCTTTCCAGTGTTTGCTCCAACGAGAAGGAAGCGGTCCGGCAGACGCTGGATCAGCTGATTGCCATGGGCCATCGGCACATTGCCATCATTGGCGGTGACCGGGAGCGGTCGGATACCTCCCGGCGGCGGTTTGAAGGTTGCCTTGCGGCGCTGGAAGCCAATGGAATCCCCTTTGGTCCGGAGGACTATGAGTCGGTTCGATTCTCTTATGACGACGGCTACCGTGGTGCGATGAATTTGCTTCAACGTGGGAAACGGTATACAGCGATTTTCTGCATGGCGGATGTGATGGCACTGGGTGCCATCCGGGCGCTGTCGGACCGGGGGCTGCGTGTGCCGGAGGACGTGTCGGTGGTGGGTTTCGACGGCCTGAGCATCGGTGCGTATATGATTCCGCGGCTGTCCACTGTAAGCCAGAGCGTAACGGAGCTGGCCCAGCGCAGTGTTGAGCTGTTGAAGCAGGCCATTCAGGGAGCTGGATCGGTCCATGAGATGATTCCGGCGCAGATTACCCTTCGTGAAAGCGTCCGGCCGAACAGTGCGCAAATTTGATGGAGCGGCGAGTCCCCTATCGGGACTCGCCGTTGTCAGACTGTCAAAAAAGTACTTTCTGCGGCAAATTATCGTTTACACGACTACCGCAAAAACAAAACACCATGTCATTCCGAGGGAGCATAGCGACCGTGGGAATCCGTTTTCTCTACGGATTGCAAGAAGTACGGATTGCCACGGCCCTTCGGGCCTCGCAATGACAGGCGTTGTCTAGGGTGCGGTGATTAGACCGATTATTAGTTCTTTTAAACGCTGGGAGCGGCGAGTCCCCTATCGGGACTCGCCGTTGTGTTGATAGTATGCAAAGGATTATTTACGACTTTTTATAAATTGTCCTTGCGTTTTTGACATATTATCTCTATAATACCAATATAATGATAAAGTAGGAGAATAGATATGAATAAAAAACCCGTACTTGTTGTGATGGCAGCCGGAATGGGCAGCCGTTACGGTGGCCTGAAGCAAATCGATCCCGTGGGCAGCCACGGCGAGGCGATTCTGGACTACTCCCTGTTCGATGCCTACGAGGCTGGTTTCGAGACGGCGGTAATCATCATCAAGGAGGCTATCCGGGCCGACTTCATGGACACCGTGGGCAAGCGTCTGGAGCGTAGCCCCATGGAGATTCGCTACGCTTATCAGGAAATCGAAAAGGTGCCCGAGGGCATCGTCATTCCTGATTGCCGGAAGAAGCCTTGGGGCACAGGTCATGCGGTGCTGTGCGCTGCGGACGTGATTGGCGATGCCCCCTTCGCCGTGATCAATTCCGACGATTACTACGGAAAATCTGCCTTTAAGACCATTTTCGATGCCCTTTCCAAGGCCGAAGATGGGGAAAAGTACGACTACTGCATGGTGGGTTACGAGCTGGGCAAGACCGTCACCCTCAGCGGAAGCGTGGCCCGGGGCGTTTGCGTCACGGATGAGGAGGGCTTCCTGACGGATATCCACGAACGGACTCGCATCGAGGTTCGGGGAGATGCCATCGCCTACACCGAGGACGGCGAAAATTGGGTAGAGCTGGCTCCTGAGACGACTGTATCCATGAATACATGGGGCTTCACCCCCAGCTTCCTGAAGGAACTGGGCGGCAAGTTCCAGAACTTTATGGTGGAAGAAATGCCAAAAAATCCGGAAAAGGCGGAGTTTTTCCTGCCTTTTGTGGTGGCGGAGCTGCTGGCTGAGGGCAAAGCCCAGGCCAAGGTCCTCCACTCCCCCGACAAGTGGTACGGCATTACCTATGCCGCTGACAAGCCCCAGGTGGTCGCCGCTCTGCAGGAGATGACCGCCGAGGGTAAATATCCCGATGGCCTTTGGGGATAAGTCCCCTGCCTATAAAAAATATGGAGGAAAACAAAATGAAAAGAATCCTGGCATTCATCTGTGTCATGGCCTGTCTGTGCGGACTGTGCCTGCCTGCCATGGCCGCTCCTGACGTGATTACCGTCACCGCTCAGGTCCCCGAGGACTGGACCAACATCCATGTCTACGCTTGGGTCGACGGCGAGAACTGTCTGGCCGCCTGGCCCGGCACCCCCATGAACAAGGCTGACGACGGCCGCTACACTCTGGAGATTCCCTCCGGCTATCCCTATGTCATCATCAATGACGGCGGCGCCGGCAACCAGACTGTGGACACCTCTGTCGATGGCGTCAGCGACACTTGGCTGATTGTCACCGGCAACGGCAACGCTGCCTCCTGTGATGTTGAGTACGTTGACCCCGGCATCGTCGAGGGCGGCGCTACCACCCCCTCCACTCCCGAGGCGCCTGCCGCTCTGAACAGCATGGCGCTGGTGGGCGAAGGCGTGGACGACCTGAAGTGGGAGCCTGAGAATTCGGCTTGCGACATGACCAAGGCCGAGGACGGCGTCTACACCAAGGATCTGACCCTGTACAAGGGCACCCCCATCAAGTTCAAGCTGTGCGGCAACGACAGCTGGGACGGCGGCTACAACCTGGGCGGCAACGCTGATGGCATCGTGGTCACCGCTGGTACCGCTGTTGAGCTGATTTCCGGCAACGACAGCAAGGACCTGACCTACACCGCTACGCAGGACTGCACCCTGACCGTCACTCTGGACATGAACGGCGCAGCTCCCACCGTCACCCTGACCGAGACTGCTGCTGAGCTGGCTCCTCCCCCTGAGGTGGTCTATGTGAAGGTTTACGTTTCCATCCCCGAGGGCATTACGCCCAATATGTGGGCCTGGGGCGACAATGGCAATGCTTTCCCCTCCTGGCCCGGTCAGGCCATGACCAAGTCCGGCGACTGGTGGGTGGTTGAGATCCCCAACGACTGCCACAGCGCCATCGTCAACGACGGCACCAGCCAGACCGCTGACCTGTCCATCAACGCCGGTGCGGACAACTGGATTGTGGTCGGTGCGGACTGGACTGCTCAGGTCCATGCTTCCGAGCCGTCTCTGGAGCCTGCTCCCACTCCCAGCACCCCTGAGGCTACCCAGCCCACCACCGGTGCCAAGGACGAGGTAAAGACTGAGGACAAGACCGAGGATAAGAAGGATGAGGGCGGTTTGAACATTTTTGTGATTATCACCATCATTCTGGCCGTGGGCGCAGTTGCGGCTGTGGTCGTTACCCTGATTATCATCAATAAGAAGAAGTAATTCACCCAACATATCAAGACCCCCGGGGCAGAAGCCCCGGGGGTCTGGCAGCGTGTCAAAGGACTATAAATTATTGTTTAT
>JAZQIN010000065.1:0-3082 GCA_045541155.1 Faecousia sp. | reverse complement strand
GCCGTTGCCGTACTTGGCAGTGTTGCTGTAGATGGACGCACCGGAAATGGCCATCGTTGTACTACCACCCAGAGACGTATCATTCATCTGGCAGTCCATGTACACGCCGCCACCGTGGCCACCCTTATCAGTATAGCCAGCGGTATTGCCGTGGATGCTACCGGAGTTCAGCGTGATGGATTTGACAAACATCTTACACTGCTTGATGACGTCATATTTCAGCTGCTTATTTCCATTAGCATCGAGGACATAATTTCCATCTTCGTCTTTCAGGTAAGCATTGTCCGAATGGGAAGTTTCGACGGGTGCGTAGAAGTAAACACCGCCGCCATTAATCTCAGCATCATTGTCTTTGACAGTTGCGCCGTTCAGCTGGAAGGAAATCTGGTAGTTAAATTCCGTACCGACCAACAGTGCCGTAGTAGCATTGGCCCGAATGGAAATACCGCCGCCATTACCGCCAGTATTTATCAAATCGGATTCATAAGCGTTTGGATAGGCGAAATGACTGCCCGTGTACACATTCGCCGTATTGCCGGAAATCTCCGTAGTGGAGTCCAGCTTCAGGATGGTACTCTCATTGCTCTGAATAGGACGGTCAGGGTTGTTGTAGACCTGCTGGGCAATGCCGCCGCCATTACAAGCCGTGTTGTTGGTAATTTTACAATTGGTGATTTCAACATTACCTTCAATGTAGATACCGCCACCGTTACGAAGCGCAGTATTGCTGTCAATGTTAGAATTCTTGACATAACATATACATTTATCAATGTGCTTGTTACCGTCGCCATCGACTCTTTTATCATTGCTGGCGTTAAAATAAATGCCGCCGCCGTTGTAAAGACTCTTATTATTGTACAGGTAACAGTTGTCAAGAGTCATATTGGTAGTAGTATCACCAACAGTACGAACCGTGCCACCGGTCGCATTGCCCTTCACTTCCTCTGCAGTATCAGTTGCAGCAACATAGTTGCCGTGATACTTACCATCAACCTTTTCAAAATCACAGTTCTGAATCCAGCAGTTTTGCATCTCGAAATCCTTTGCGATGCACCGACCCAGATAGACAGCAGAACCTTCTGTACGGGTATAGCTGTCCTTGACCGAAACACCCTTAATCAGAGATTTTAAAACTGTTGCATCGTGCCGAATAATCAAGAACGCAGCCTGATGGAGGGAATAGCAGCCGTCAACATTCCATTCTGTGGGAGCCGTGCCGGGATTCTTACTGTCGAATGTATCAGCAATATTACCGGTAATCTCCAGATACTGCATCGTCGAATAAGGAATCTCTCCCACCAGCTGAGTCGTGGTATTGACTGTACCGGGCAAAGCAACACCATTATCCTCATCAATCCATGAAGTAGTGAAATATATTGTACTAGTTTTGCTGGAACCAAGGTTTACTACATTCCCATACTCAGGCAAATATGTGACACCAATGGACAATGCACCACCACTGGTACCATGGCACCCCGAGAAATTAGGATTAGTGACTTTCGTTGTATGAATCTGTGCTGCCGTACCAATGGCGCCGCCATAACTGTTACTCCAGCAGTCCACAAAATCGCAATTATCAATATCAAGTGTATTGATACGCGTATACTGTCCAACCCTGCCATTTGCGGTAGACTCATCTTTAAATACAACACGACGGGTATTTACACAAATTGCACCACCCTCATAATTGGCTCGGCAATTTTCAAAATAACAACCGGAAATGGTCATGGTTCCTGCGGTACCATTCAATCCAATGGCACCACCACCGCCTTGTGCCAGTCCATCGTAGAACTTACATTGATCAATTGTACCGGTGTAGATTTTACCAAAAATCGCAATGGAACCACCATAGCCACCGACTTTCTGGTTTCTATCACGGTTTTGACCGGATTGTCCATGCACAGTTCTGAATTCGCAATTTTGAATCAGGAAGGATGCGATATCAACATAATCCAGACCGAAATCACTACATGTTACATTGTAATCTCTGTCAGTGTATTCATCGCTACCATCTGCCAACATATATTCAGTTTTATCCACAGCTCCTGAATGATATACGTCCGACACTGTGATTGCACCGCCACCAAAAACCTGATTGTTCAGCAATTTGGTGCTGTTGACTCCGTCGTTACCATGGAACCAGCAATTAGTAATCGAAACAGAGTCCATCTCATCGGCTGCCAACATAATCGCACCGGTGTTGGAAGCTCTGAAGGTAACGTAATCCAATGTTAATGCAGAAGCAGCCTGATTCATATAAATGCTGGAATAATTTGCCGCCGTTGAAGCAGAAACATTATTATCAACAACGAGTCTTGTATTCTCATTTCCCTTCAGCGTCAGGCTTCCGTTATTGACATAAAACAGTGCGTAAGTTGTGCTGCTTGGTCTTCTAATGATGATTTCCTTAACCGATTCTGGACAATCAGGACTGACCTGAATCGTCACATTACAGCCATTCGTTACATAAAACTGATTAACGAAATCAATGACATAAGTTGATTTATAGCTACTATCACCTGTACCATTACCTGCATTGTTTTTGGGAAGTATCTCAATAACAATATTGGTACCGGAACCATTAAAGGTAAGTTCATGGGTAGTCGTATAAGCTGCGTAATTTCCAACATATGTATAATTGGCAATCGAACCATATGTCTCGTTATACAGATGATTGACTACATAATTATAGCTACTGTTATAGTAATAACCATTGTATAAATGGAACAAGCGCGTTTGCTCCGAAGTAAATGTCAAATTATCCGTAACGGTAATCTCATACACCTTGCCGTTTTCCATGAAGACGGTCAACTTCTCGGTGGTCTGGAAAGCCTTCAGGGAAGTCAGCTTCCAGTCGTTCTCAACCTGCTCGACCTTGACCAGAGTCTCGTCGGTGAAGGTGACGTTCACAGCCTTGGAAGCATCCAGAGCCATCTCCAGGTTATCAAACAGGTCGGACAGAAGAATCTCAGTCAGACCATCGATGGAGAACTCCACACCCTCGTAGGAGAAGTCCACGGTAAAGCCAGCAAAAGTGGAGAAGCCAGTGGTCTCGAAGGTAATCTTACCATCCTCCGTGACC
>JAZQIN010000064.1:0-1879 GCA_045541155.1 Faecousia sp. | reverse complement strand
TTTACACGACTACCGCAAAAACAAAATACCGTGTCATTCCGAGGGAGCGTAGCGACCGTGGGAATCCGTTTTCTCTACATATTACGAGGAGTACGGATTGCCACGGCCCTTCGGGCCTCGCAATGACGAGGTTTTTGGAAGTGCAGTGCTACGCTAAACAATAATTTAGCCAAACTTTCAACTTACAGGAGGAGATTCCAATGGCCTACATCTATCCGGAGCCCAGCCACACCTTCAGCGAGTACCTGCTGATTCCCGGCTACACGTCCGAGGAGTGCATCCCCGACCGGGTTTCCCTGCGCACCCCCCTCACCAAGTACCGCAAGGGCGTTGAGGAACCTGCCATTTCCCTGAATGTGCCCCTGACCTCCGCAGTCATGCAGTCCGTGTCTAACGACAGCCTCGCCATCGCACTGGCGAAGGAGGGCGGCATCAGCTTCATCTACGGCTCCCAGTCCATCGAAAATCAGGCCGCCATGGTGGCTAAGGTCAAAGGCTACAAGGCCGGTTTCGTGGTCTCCGCTTCCAACCTGACTCCTGAACATACACTGGCAGACGTGCTGGCCCTGAAGGAGAAGAACGGCTTCTCCACCGTTGCCATCACCGCCGACGGCACTGCCAACGGTAAGCTGCTGGGCATCGTCACCAGCCGTGACTACCGTGTCAGCCGTATGGACCCCTCCCAGAAGGTCAAGGACTTCATGACCCCCCGTGAAAAGTTGATTACTGCCCCCAAGGATACCACCCTCAAGCAGGCCAACGACATCATCTGGGACAACAAGCTGAACAGCCTGCCCATTGTCGATGACAACGACTGCCTGATGTACTTCGTGTTCCGGAAGGACTATTCCTCCCACAAGGCCAACCCCCTGGAGCTGCTGGACAGCCAGAAGCGCTATTTGGTTGGCGCCGGTATCAACACCCGTGACTACGCCACCCGTATCCCCGCTCTGCTGGAAGCCGGCGTGGACGTGCTGGTAATCGACTCCTCCGAGGGCTACACCTGCTGGCAGGCCAACACCATCAAGTGGGTTCGTGAGAACTACGGCGACACCGTGAAAATCGGTGCCGGCAACGTGGTGGACAAGGACGGCTTCCGGTTCCTCGCTGAGGCTGGCGCAGATTTTGTGAAGGTCGGCATCGGTGGCGGTTCCATCTGCATCACCCGTGAGACCAAGGGCATCGGCCGTGGACAGGCCACCGCCCTGATTGAAGTGGCTGCGGCTCGTGACGCTTACTTCATGGAGACCGGCATCTACGTGCCCATCTGCTCCGACGGCGGCATCGTCCACGACTACCATATGACTCTGGCTCTGGCCATGGGTGCGGATTTCCTGATGCTGGGCCGCTACTTCGCCCGTTTCGACGAATCTCCCACCAATAAGGTCATGGTCAACGGCGCTTACATGAAGGAATACTGGGGCGAAGGCTCCAACCGTGCCCGTAACTGGCAGCGCTACGACCTGGGCGGCTCCACCAAGCTGAGCTTCGAGGAAGGCGTGGACTCCTACGTCACCTACGCCGGCCCCCTGCATGACAATGTGGAAGCTTCCCTGTACAAGGTTAAGTCCACCATGTGCAACGTGGGCGTGATCACCATCCCCGACCTGCAGCGTGAGGCGAAGCTGACGCTGGTCAGTGCCACCTCCATCGTCGAAGGCGGTGCCCATGATGTGACCCTCCGCTCCACCAGCGGCGTAAAGTAAACACCACAGCCCACGGCTCACGCCGTGGGCTGTCAGCGTGTCAAAGAACTATAAATTATTGTTTATGCGACTACCGCAAAAACAAAATACCATGTCATTCCGAGGGAGCGTAGCGACCGTGGGAATCCGTTTTCTCTACGGATTGCGAGGAGTACGGATTGCCACGGCCCTTC
>JAZQIN010000063.1:0-12356 GCA_045541155.1 Faecousia sp. | reverse complement strand
GCGAATGTAAATTCTAGTGATTGCCAGTGGCAATCACACAATAACAAATGCGACCGTGGGAATCCGTTTTCTCTACGGATTGCGAGGAGTACGGATTGCCACGGCCCTTCGGGCCTCGCAATGACATACGTTGACTGGAGTGCGGTGCTTAGTGCGCTAAACGATAATTTTCCACAGAGAGATATCCATCATTTTGCCCCGGATGGGGCAATTTTTTTATGGACAATCCGGGGGTTTTGTTGTACAATAAAGATTGAGTTATTATGCCCTTTAAGGAGAGAGCGTCATGTCTGTATTCAAAAACAAGACCCTGCTGATTACCGGTGGCACTGGCAGCTTTGGCAATGCGGTGCTGCATCGGTTTCTGACCACGGATATCGGTCAGATTCGGGTGTTTTCCCGGGACGAGAAAAAGCAGGACGATATGCGCCATGCCTTCCAGACCCGGTTCCCGGAGGCGGCGGAGAAGCTGCGCTTCTACATCGGCGATGTCCGGGATTTGTCCTCGGTAAAAAACGCCATGCATGGGGTGGACTACATCTTCCACGCTGCGGCATTGAAGCAGGTGCCCTCCTGCGAGTTCTTCCCCCTTGAGGCAGTGAAGACCAACGTAATCGGCACCGATAATGTGCTCACCGCTGCCATCGAGGCCGGTGTGGAGAGTGTGATATGCCTATCCACCGACAAGGCCGCCTACCCGGTCAACGCCATGGGTACCTCCAAAGCTATGATGGAGAAGGTGGTGGTAGCCAAGAGCCGGGTCACCGACCGAACGAAAATCTGCTGCACCCGGTATGGCAATGTGATGTGCAGCCGGGGCAGTGTGATTCCCTTGTGGATTGACCAGATTCGTGCCGGGGAACCAATCACCGTCACGGAAGGCTCCATGACCCGATTCATCATGTCGCTGGAGGAAGCGGTGGATTTGGTGCTGTTTGCCTTCGAGCATGGTCACAGTGGTGACATTCTGGTGCAAAAGGCTCCGGCCTGCACCATCGAGACGCTGGCGCAGGCGGTGACGGCGCTGTTCAGTCCCGGTCATGAAATCCGGACCATCGGCATCCGCCACGGCGAGAAGCTCTATGAGACCCTTCTGACCAACGAGGAGTGCGCCCATGCCATCGATTTGGGAGATTTCTATCGGGTGCCCTGCGACAAGCGTGGCCTGAATTACGACAAATATTTCAATGAGGGCAGCGTGGAGCGTGTCCACCTGTCCGAGTTCAACAGTAGCAACACCCAACAGCTGACGGTGGAGCAGGTGAAGGAAAAGCTCCTTTCCCTTGCTTACATTCGGGAGGAGCTGGAGAAAAAATGAATATCAAATCAATGACACAAAAGCATCCTAAAGTGACAGGACTGCTGTTCGGGTTGATTAAATGGTGTCCCTTCAATAATTCCATTCGCAAGAGGGGAAATAAAATCACCGGTGGCCTTTTGACCCGTTGCCGCATCCGGGTTCGTGGAAAAAACAACAAGATTATCATCGGCAACGGTACATGGATTCACCAAAGCAAGCTGACGATCAATGGAAACAACTGTACGATTGTCATCGGTGATAACAGCACCATCCGTCAGGGAGATTTGTACATCGAGGATGATGGCGGCGTGATTACGGTGGGAAACCGGACCGCAATCTACGGCAAAACCCATCTGGCCTGCATCGAAGGCAAGGCCATTCGAATCGGGGATGATGGTCTGATTTCCTCCTGCGTGACGGTCCGGGTAGGAGACAGCCACTCGGTACTGGATTTGGACGGAAATCGAATCAACCCCTCGGAGGATGTGCGGATTGCTGACCGTGTCTGGATTGGCAATCAGGTAACGATTCTGAAGGGTGCCTGTGTGCCGGAGGATTCTGTAATCGCTACCGGTGCCATCGTTACCAAAAAATTCAGCCAACCTGGGGTGATTTTGGGAGGCGTTCCGGCGGAGGTCATGAAACAGGATATCCGATGGGATAAGAAAAGACGATAAGACGGAGGTACGGAGTGTGAAGATTTTAGTTACCGGAGCCAAGGGCTTTGTGGGAAAGAACCTGACCGCAGCGCTGAAAAACCTCCGGGATGGTAAGGACCGGACCCGGAATGTATCCATCGAAGCGGTTTTTGAGTATGACATCGACTCCGACACGGCGGCGCTGGAGGAATACTGTGCCCAGGCGGATTTTGTTTTTAACCTTGCCGGTGTGAACCGTCCCAAGGAGCAATCCCAGTTTATGGAGGGCAATTTCGGCTTTGCCTCTACATTATTAAATATATTGAAGGCCCGGGGCAACACCTGTCCGGTGATGCTATCCAGCTCCATTCAGGCCACCCTGATTGGTCGCTACGGTCAGTCGGACTACGGCAAGAGCAAGCTGGCCGGGGAGGAGCTGTTCTTCTCTTACGGTCAGGAAACCGGGGCGAAGGTACTGGTGTACCGATTCCCCAACCTGTTTGGTAAGTGGTGCCGCCCCAACTATAATTCTGCTGTGGCGACCTTCTGCCACAACATTGCCAATGACCTGCCGATTACCGTGTCAGACCCCAAGGTGGAGCTGGAGCTTCTGTACATCGACGATTTGGTGCGGGAGATGCTGGACGCTCTGGAGGGGAAGGAACACCGGTGCGACTACGACGGCCTGACGCCTGTGGAGGGTCGACGGTACTGCCATGTGCCCACCACCCATAAGGTGACCCTCGGGCAGATCGTCTGCCTGCTGGAGCAGTTCCGGGACCAGCCCAAGACCCTGCTGATGCCGCAGATTCCGGAGGGGAGCTTCGCCAAGAAGCTGTACTCCACCTACCTGAGCTACCTGCCCAAAGAGAAAATCGCCGTACCCCTGAAAATGAACGTGGATGCCCGAGGTTCCTTCACAGAGCTGCTGCGCACCAGCGGCTGCGGACAGTTCAGTGTCAACGTGTCCAAACCGGGAATCACCAAGGGTCAGCACTGGCACCACAGCAAATGGGAATTCTTCATCGTGGTTTCGGGACAGGCACTGATTCAGTTGCGGCAGATTCATTCCGAGGAAATCATCGAGTTCCGGGTCAGTGGCGATGCGCCTCAGGCAATCCATATGCTGCCCGGTTATACCCATAACATCATCAATCTCAGCGAGACCCAAGATTTGGTGACGCTGATGTGGGCCAACGAGTCCTTCGACCCGGCCCGACCGGATACCTTCTTCGACCCGGTGTGAATTACGACCAAATTTTGGAGGAACCATATGGACCAAATCCGATTCAAAAATGACGGGCGGCTGAAGCTGCTGATTATCGTGGGTACCCGACCGGAAATCATTCGGCTGGCGGCGGTAATCAAAAAATGCCGGGCCTGTTTCGATACGATTCTCGCCCACACGGGGCAAAACTACGACTACAACCTGAACGGCGTCTTTTTCCACGATCTGGAGCTGGCTGATCCGGAGGTCTATCTGGATGCGGTGGGCGCGGATTTGGGCGAGACCATGGGCAACATCATCGCCAAAAGCTACCAGCTCATGGAGCGAATCCGCCCGGATGCGGTGCTGGTGCTGGGCGATACCAATTCCTGCCTCAGCGTGATTGGTGCCAAGCGGCTCCACATCCCGATTTTCCACATGGAGGCCGGCAACCGGTGCAAGGACGAGTGCCTGCCAGAGGAGACCAACCGGCGGATTGTGGACATCATCTCCGACGTGAACCTGTGCTACAGCGAACACGCCCGGCGTTACCTTGCGGACTGTGGCCTGCCCAAGGAGCGGACCTACGTCACCGGCTCTCCCATGGCGGAGGTGCTGGGGGACAACCTGTCCAAAATCGAGGCCAGCGATATCCATAGCCGTTTGGGCCTTCAAAAGGGGAAATATATCCTGCTTTCGGCCCACCGGGAGGAGAACATCGACACGGAGAAGAATTTCCTGTCCCTGTTTGGCGCAATCAATAAGCTGGCTCAGACCTATGATATGCCCATCCTCTATTCCTGCCATCCCCGGTCAAGGAAGCGTCTGGAGCAGACCGGCTTCCAGCTGGATTCCCGGGTGATTCGGCATGAACCGCTGGGCTTCCACGACTACAACTGCCTGCAGATGAACGCCTTTGCGGTGGTGTCGGACTCCGGCACGCTGCCGGAGGAGAGCAGCTTTTTCACCTCCATCGGCAAACCCTTCCCGGCGGTGTGCATCCGCACCTCCACCGAGCGTCCGGAGGCACTGGACAAGGGCTGCTTCCTGCTGGCTGGCATCGACGAGAAGGGCCTGCTGCAGGCGGTGCGCACGGCGGTGGCGCTGCAGGAGAGCGGCTGCCATGGCATCCCGGTGCCGGACTATGTGGAGCGGAGCGTCTCTACCAAGGTGGTCAAAATTATCCAGTCCTATACGGGCATTGTGGATAAGATGGTCTGGCGGAAGTGAGAAACTACCCCAAATAAGAACTTTAACGACCCTGGAGGTTTGATTATGAGCGAACAAATAAAAGAAAAGGACAGCGGCAAGGATATGGGTATCCAGCAGCTGCTGACGGTGTTGATGCGTCGGGGTTTAATCATCATGCTGGCCGGACTGATTTGTGCGGCAGTGACCTTTGCCGGTACCTACTATCTGATTACCCCCAAGTATCAGTCCTCCACCATGTTCTATGTGAACAACAGCTCCATCGATTTGGGCGATGTGGGTGGATTGACCTCCGGCGACCTGATCGTGTCGCAGGAGCTGGTGGAGTCCTATATCGTCATCCTTGAGACTCGGGAGACCCTGCTGGAGATTCGGGACTATGCCGGTGTGGACCGGTCGGTGTCGGAGCTGCGGAGCATGATTTCCGCCTCCGCAGTCAATTCCACGGAGATTTTCGAGGTGGTGGTCACCAGTCCGGATCCCAACGAGGCCCACGCCATCGCCAATGCCATCGCCCGGATTCTGCCCAACCGGATTTCCACAATCATTGTGGGCACCTCCGCCAAGGTGGTGGACCATCCGGTGGTGGCCGGTGGTCCTAGCAGTCCCAACTATGTGATCAATACGATCATCGGCTTTGTGGCTGGTGTGATGATCACCGGTGTAATCATCGTGCTGCGTGAGGTGTTCGATGTCATCATCCGCACCGAGGAGGATGTGCAGCGCAGCTGTTCCCATCCGGTGCTGGCGGCGGTGCCGGACATGACGGCTCACACCAAGGGCGGCTATTACGACCGGAATCGGAAAAAACGTGTCAATCCCCTGTCCGAGAAGGAGCAGGTGCTGGTGGGTGGAGATATCAGCTTCGCTGCCAGCGAGGCTTACAAGCTGCTGCGTACCAAGCTGCAGTTTTCCTTCGTGGATGAAAGTGATTGCCATATTCTGGGTGTTTCCAGCGCTATGGCCGGTGAGGGCAAGAGCCTTTCCTCGATAAACCTGGCCTATTCTCTGGCCCAGCTGGAGAAGCGTGTGCTGCTGGTGGACTGCGATATGCGCCGTCCGTCGCTGAATACGAAGCTGCCAATTCAGAAGCTGCCGGGCCTTTCCAACTACCTGACCCGTCAGGTGCCGCTGGAGCAGCTGGTGCAGCACTATTCCTCCAAGCAAATTGGCTTCGACGTGATTGCCGCCGGACGGAATCCGCCCAACCCTATCGAGCTGCTCAGCTCCAAGCGGATGCAGGAACTGCTGACCCGGCTGCGTGAAACCTACGACTATATCATTCTGGACCTGCCGCCTGTGGGCGAGGTTTCTGACGCGCTGGTAGCGGCGAAGCTGGTGGATGGCATCCTGATGGTGGTCCGCCAGAACTACTGCGACCGCCGTGCGCTGTCCAATGCGGTGGAGCAGTTTGGCTTTGTGGACAGCCGGGTGCTGGGCGTGGTGTTCAACTGCACCACCGAGGCCGGCTTCCGCTACAAGAGCTACCACTATAACAAACGCTACTACAACCGCTATGAGGGCAGCTACAGCCGTGCCGCCCGTAAGGTGGAGAAGGACAACGGATGATTGCCGATATCCATACCCACATCCTGCCCGGCATCGACGACGGTAGCCCGGATGTTTCCACCTCTCATGGGCTGCTGGAGCGGCTGCGTGAGCAGGGCGTCACCCGGGTGGCTGCCACGCCTCATTTCTATGCCAACCACGATTCCCCGGAACGTTTCCTTCGGCGGCGTGACCGGGCTATGGAAGTGCTGGGGCCGGTGGAGGGAATTGATTTGCGTCCGGGTGCGGAGGTCTATTATTTCGAGGGCATCAGCGACTGTGACGCACTGGAGGCGTTGGCGATTCGGGATACCGGACTGCTGCTGGTGGAGATGCCGCCGGCCCCGTGGCCCCGGCGGATGCTGGAGCAGCTGACGGAGATTCGGCGCAAACGGGGCCTGATCCCGGTGATTGCCCATCTGGACCGGTATATCCGCCCCCTGCACAGCTTTGGCATCCCCGGACAGCTGGAGGATTTGCCGGTGCTGGTGCAGATCAACGCCGATGCGCTACTGCGCCGTGGCAGCGCCATGTACCTTCGGATGATTCAAAGAGGGACGGTGCATCTGCTGGGTTCCGACTGTCATGATTTAGACAGCCGCAGCCCGAAGCTGGATCAGGCGTGGCGGATCATCGGACAAAAGCTTGGGCCCGACGCCCAGCAGACCTTGCTGCGACTGGAGGAGACCCTATGGGAAAAAAGCTGAAATTCAAAGATGTGTTGATTCTGCTGGCGATATTTGCGCTGCTGGTGGTGATGCTCTACAGCGTGGTCCGCATTCTGGAGGGCCTGCTGGATAAGGATGATGCGGCGGAGCCGATGGTATCCAGTCGTACCATCGTCCGGGACGGGGTGGAATACTACCCCCGGCAGGACATCGTGACGATTCTGCTGGCTGGTATCGACGAGACCGGCCCAGTCAAGGACAGCGGCACCTACAATAACCCCGGCGAGGCGGATATGGTGGCACTGGTGGTTCTGGATCAGAAGCAGGAGAGTATCGAGGTGCTGGCTTTGAACCGGGACACCATGGTGGAAATGCCGGTGCTGGGCATCGGCGGCAAGCCGGCAGGCACCACCCGTGGACAGCTGGCCCTGTCCCATACCTATGGCAGTGGCCTGACTGACTCGGCCCAGAACCTGAAGCAGACCGTGTCCGACCTGCTGTACGATGTGAAAATCGACTATTATGTGACACTGAACATGGATGCCATAGCCATACTCAACGACGGAGTGGGTGGCGTGACGGTGAACGTGGAGGAGGATTTCTCCCAAGTGGACGACACCATCGGCATGGGACAGGTGACGCTCAAGGGCGAGCAGGCCCTGACCTATCTGCGGTCCCGTCAGGGGGTGGGCGACCAGCTGAACCTGACCCGAATGGAGCGGCAGGAGGAATATATGTCCGGCTTCACCTATGCTTTGAAGGAAAAGCTGGCGGCAGATTCCAATTTTGCGGCGACTCTGTTCGAGGAGGTCGGCCCCTATATGGTCACGGATTTGACGCTCAATGCCCTGCTGGGCCTTGTGAAGTACCACGGCGACTACGGCATGGGGGATATCCATACCCCGGCTGGTGAGAACGTCACCCATGAATTCATGGAGTACCATCTGGACGAAGCGGCGCTGGATAAGCTGATTCTGGGGCTGCTGTACGAGCGGAAAAGCTGATGCTGGGGCGGATTATTCATTGGATTTACTGCCTGCCGCTGGAGGATGCGGTGCTACTGGCGTTGATACTGTCGGCAGCGTTTCTGTGGATGCGGCTGCGATGGGAGCGGCGACGGTGGTGGCCAGGTTTTCTGGTAGTGCTGCTGACAATTTGGCTGGTCGCAGTGAGCGTCAATACGGTCCTGAGCCGTGGCAGCGAAAGCCGGGAGATTTGGCTGATGCCGCTGCATACCTACCTTACCGTTCTGCGTGGCGGTGAGAAGGAGCTGATTCGCAGCGGATTCATGAATGTGCTGATGTTCTACCCCGGCGGCCTGATTGCCGGGAGTCTGTGGCGGCGGAAAACAGGACGTTTGGTGCTGCTGTTCGCCGTGGCGAGTCTGAGCATCGAACTGTGTCAGTACATCCTGCAAGTCGGTGTGGTGGAGACGGACGACCTGCTCCATAATACCCTCGGTGCCCTGCTGGGCCTCCTTGCCGCACGCCAGTTTGAAAAGAATAAAAACCCCGGAGGTGCTTGACCTCCGGGGTTTTCAGATTGTCTAAAAAGTGTTTTGTTTCGGGAAAATATTGTTTAGCAGACTAGTGGCGAAGCCGCCTTGCATCCCTCTTTGAGGGGGCTAAGGCAGGCTGTCAAAAAAGTACCATGCTGCGGTAAATTATCGTTTAGCGCACGAAACGCCGCACTCCAGTCAACGTATGTCATTGCGAGGCCCGAAGGGCCGTGGCAATCCGTTCTCTACACACGCTACCGAATAAGCGGATTGCCACGCCAGCGTGCGCGCTGGCTCGCAATGACATACGTTGTTTATGGTGCGGCGCTTAGTGCGCTAAACGATAATGTAGCGCATATGAATGATTTCTGCAAAATGTTAAAGAATAATTCAAAAAGCACCCCTTGACATTTTTAGCACTCTGGTGTATAGTGTGCTTAGCACTCAGAGATGTGGAGTGCTAAGGAGGAATACTGATGGAACTTTCCGAACGGAAGAAAAAGGTACTGCGGTCCGTGGTGGACCTGTACATTCGCACTGCCGAGCCTGTTGGCTCCAAGGCTATCACCGAGCTGCCGGATATGAAGTATTCCTCTGCCACCATCCGCAATGAGATGGCGGCGCTGACGGAGCTGGGCTATCTGGAGCAGCCCCATACCAGCGCAGGCCGCATTCCCTCTGCCGCCGGCTACCGGCTGTATGTGGATGAGCTGATGGCGGACTACCGCCTGAGTATGGACGAGGCCAATTCCATCCACGATGCCATCGAGGAAAAGATGCAGCGTGTGGATAAGATGGTGGAAAAGGTGGCAAAGCTGGTGTCCCAAGCTACAGATCTGCCGGCGATTTCCGTTGCCTCTCGTCAGGGCGGCGCAACGGTGAAGCGGTTCGACCTGATTTTGGCCGGACAGAGTAGCGTGATCCTTGTGGTGATGCTGTCTACGGATGAGGTGGTCAACAAGCTGATTAAGCTGCCGGTGAATGTAACCGAAACGGATTTGAAGCTGCTGTCTGCGGTGCTGAACGCCGCCATGACCGGTCTGACCACTGCGGAATTTACCGCCGAACTGCTGGAAAAGGTCATGACCTCTGCCGGTGCGGCCTCGACGCTGGTGCCGGTGATTGTGGATTTCACCACCGATACCCTCCGCCGTCAGGGCACGGCCAATATGGCCATCGCCGGACATTCTCGTTTGCTGGGACTTCCGGAGTATCGGGATGTGGATAAGGCCCAGAAGGTGCTGAGCTCCATTGACGAGGATGCGCTGAGCAACCTGCCGGCGGTGATGCAGAACGAAAACGGCACCAAGGTGCTGGTTGGCCCGGAGAATGTGGCTCAGGAGTTGAAAGACACTTCTGTGGTCATGACGAAATTCGACATTGGCGACGGCCTGCAGGGCATGATCGGCGTGGTGGGTCCCACTCGAATGGATTACGCCAAGGTCACGGCGAGATTGAGTTACTTCGCTGAGAGCCTGTCGAAGATGTTCGCCAAACCCGAACAACCCCAACTGCCGGAAACGACAGAAAAAGAATAAATAGCTTGTCATCGCGAGCCAGCGCGCACGCTGGCGTGGCGATCCCCTGAGTTTTGGGATGGCCGGAAGATTGGGGGGATTGCCACGTCGGGCTTCGCCCTCCTCGCAATGACAGATAATTGGAGGAATGAACGTGGCAAAAAAGGATAAAGAGCAGATGGAACAGCCCATCGAGGAAGCAGTAGAGATTCCCACTGAGGAAACGGTGGAGGAAACGCCGGAAATCAACTGGGAGGAACAATATAACGCCGAACGGGATGCGCACCTTCGGGTAGCGGCGGAGTTTGACAACTTCCGCAAGCGCACCATCAAGGAAAAGGAAGCCAGCTACGGAAACGGCAAGGCGGACGCGGTGGCGAAGCTGCTGCCGGTCTACGACAATCTGGAGCGGGCGTTGAACCAGCCCACCGAGGACGTAGCCTACAAAAAGGGCGTGGAGCTGACCATGAACGAGCTGGTGAAAATTTTCACCGGACTGGGCGTGGAGATTTTCGGTGAGGTGGGTGAAACCTTCGACCCGAACCTGCACAACGCCGTCATGCACATCGAAAACGAGGAGCTGGGCGAGAATGTGATTGCCACCGTGTTCCAAAAGGGCTTCAAAATTGGCGATAAGGTTGTCCGCTTCGCCATGGTACAAGTAGCGAACTAAAGAAAATCCCTTGCCTCCCTCATAGAGGGGGCCAAGACAAAAATATAAACACATTATCTTTATCATATAGGAGGAAATTATTATGGGTAAGATTATTGGTATCGATTTGGGTACAACCAACTCTTGTGTTGCTGTTCTGGAAGGCGGCGAGGCTGTCGTCATCGCCAACGCCGAAGGCGCTCGCACCACTCCCTCTGTGGTGGCCTTCTCCAAGACCGGCGAGCGTATGGTAGGTCAGGTGGCGAAGCGTCAGGCTGTCACCAACGCCGACCGCACCATCGCATCCATCAAGCGCCACATGGGCGAAAACTACAAGGTCAACATCGACGGCAAGGGCTACACCCCTCAGGAGATTTCCGCCATGGTGCTGCAGAAGCTGAAGGCGGACGCAGAGGCTTATCTGGGCCAGACCGTCACCGAGGCGGTCATCACTGTCCCTGCCTCCTTCTCTGACGCACAGCGCCAGGCCACCAAGGATGCCGGTAAGATTGCCGGTCTGGAGGTCAAGCGCATCATCAACGAGCCCACTGCCGCTGCTCTGGCCTACGGCCTTGACAAGGAGCAGGAGCAGAAAATCATGGTCTACGACCTGGGCGGCGGTACCTTCGACGTGTCCATTCTGGAAATCGGCGACGGCATCGTGGAAGTTCTGTCCACCTCCGGCGATACCCGTCTGGGCGGTGACGACTTCGACCAGCGAATCATGGACTATCTGGTTGCCGAGTTCAAGAAGGCTGAGGGCATCGACCTGTCCAACGACCGGGTTGCCATGCAGCGTCTGAAGGAGGCCGCCGAGAAGGCTAAGATTGAGCTGTCCGGCATGACCTCTACTTCCATCAACCTGCCTTATATCACTGCCGACGCTACCGGCCCCAAGCATCTGGACGTGACCCTGACCCGTGCCCAGTTCAATCAGCTGACCGCGGATCTGGTGGAGCGTACCATGAAGCCTGTCCGTCAGGCTATGTCCGATGCCGGTCTGAAGGCTTCCGATTTGCACAAGGTGCTGCTGGTTGGCGGTTCCACCCGTATCCCCGCTGTTCAGGAGGCTGTTAAGGGCATCACCGGTTCCGAGGGCTTCAAGGGCATCAACCCCGACGAGTGCGTGGCGCTGGGTGCTGCCATTCAGGGCGGCGTGCTCACCGGCGACGTGAAGGACGTTGTTCTGCTGGACGTCACGCCCCTGTCCCTGGGTCTGGAGACCATGGGCGGCGTGTTCACCCGTCTGATTGACCGGAACACCACCATCCCCACCCGTAAGAGCCAGATTTTCTCCACCGCTGCCGACGGCCAGACCACGGTTGAGGTCCACGTCCTGCAGGGTGAGCGTGAGATGGCTGCTTATAATAAGACGCTGGGTCGCTTCCAGCTCAGCGGCATCGCTCCGGCGCCCCGTGGCGTGCCCCAGATTGAAGTCACCTTCGACATCGACGCCAACGGCATTGTGAACGTTTCTGCCAAGGATCTGGGCACCGGCAAGGAGCAGAAGATCGTAATCACTGCCTCCACCAACCTTAGCAAGGACGACATCGATAAGGCTGTCCGTGAAGCGGAGCAGTACGCCGCTGAGGATGCTGCCCGTAAGGACGAGGTGGACACCCACAACAACGCCGAGCATATGATCTACCAGACCGAGAAGACCCTCGGCGAGCTGGGCGACAAGATCAGCGCCGACGAGAAGGCTTCCATCCAGAGCGCTGTGGATAAGCTGAAGGAAGTGAACAAGGGCACCGACGTTGCTGCCATCAAGGCTGCCACCGAGGATGTCCAGAAGGCGTTCTACGCCGTATCCGAGAAGCTGTACCAGCAGGCCGCGCCTCAGGAGGGCTGCGACCCCAACTGCGGCGGCAACTGCGGCAACGACGGCGTGGTTGATGCTGACTACGAAACGGTTGACTAATTTTCAAAACGAGAGATATGCCAACGGCATATCTCTCGTAGACTATCAATAATCCGATAAATTATCGTTTAGCGGTGTAAGATTGCTCCGCACCAAACTTGGCTCTCCCTCTGGGAGAGCTGGCAAAAATCTTTGATTTTTGACTGAGAGGGTGTCAAAACAATGATAGGACACCCTCTCCGCCCAGTGTGCGCACTG
>JAZQIN010000062.1:0-7667 GCA_045541155.1 Faecousia sp. | reverse complement strand
TATGTCATTGCGAGGCCCGAAGGGCCGTGGCAATCCGTATTCTTTATGATACATAGAGAAAACGGATTCTTCGACTCGCTCCGCTCGCTCAGAATGACAGGGTATTTTGTTTTTGCGGTAGTTGTGTAAACAATAATTTACCTTTCTTCCAACGTCCTCTGTTGGGGATACATTATAATAAGACCATCCGTCAAGGGCGGTCATTTTTCCTTCGGTGACACACCTTTTGGGCGGCTATTTTTTCGCCATGGGCGTTTTATATAATTAAGGATGTAAATATCCACCCCAACTATGAATATTCGACAAAACAGTGAATAAATATTCAGGCAATATTGACAAGATTGGTTTTTTGATGTATAATCCAGTGCATATCAAAGAATAAGAGCTTCAGGAGGCTACATACAATGAGCAATAACAACATCAAGAAGGTCGTTCTGGCCTATTCCGGTGGTCTGGACACTTCTATCATCATCCCCTGGCTGAAGGAAAACTACAACAATCCCGAAATCATCGCCGTGGCCGGTAACGTCGGTCAGGCCGACGAGCTGGAGGGTCTGGAGGCCAAGGCCATCGCCACCGGCGCATCCAAGCTGATTGTCGCCGATTTGGTGGACGAGATGGTGGACGAGATCATCATCCCTTCCCTGAAGATGGATGCCAAGTACGAAACCTATCTGCTGGGCACCGCCTTCGCCCGTCCCGTCATCGGCAAGAAGCTGGCTGAAATCGCCATTGCTGAGGGCGCTGACGCCATCTGCCACGGTGCTACCGGCAAGGGCAACGATCAGGTTCGGTTCGAGCTGGCCATCAAGCGGTTCGCTCCCCAGATGAAGATCATCGCTCCTTGGAGAGAGTGGGATATCAAGTCCCGTGACGAGGAAATCGACTACGCCGAGGCTCACAACGTGCCTCTGAAAATCAGCCGTGAGACCAACTACTCCAAGGACAAGAACCTGTGGCACCTGAGCCACGAGGGTCTGGATCTGGAGGATCCGGCCAACGAGCCCCAGTATGAAAAGCCCGGCTTCCTGGAGATGGGCGTTTCTCCCCTGCAGGCTCCCGATGTGCCCACCTACATCACCATCGACTTCGAGGCTGGCGCTCCCGTCGCTTTCAACGGCGAGAAGATGAAGGCTTCCAAGATCATCGCCGAACTGAACAAGGTCGGCGGTGCCAACGGTATCGGCATCATCGACATCGTTGAGAACCGTCTGATTGGCATGAAGGACCGTGGCGTTTACGAGACCCCCGGCGGCACCATCCTGTACTTCGCCCACGAGCAGCTGGAGATGCTGACCGTGGATCGGGATACCCTCCACGTCAAGCAGAAGCTGGCTGTGGACTACGCCGACCTGATCTACAACGGCAAGTGGTACTCCCCCCTGCAGGAGGCTCTGACCGCTTTCGCCAACGAGTCCAACAAGTATGTCACCGGCACCGTGAAGCTGAAGCTCTACAAGGGCAACATCATTCCTGCCGGTACCACCTCCCCCTACTCCCTGTACTCCGAGAATCTGGTCACCTTCGACGAGAGCGACTACGATCAGAAGCAGGCTGAGGGCTTCATCAACCTGTGGGGTCTGCCCACCACTGTTCAGGCTCTGAGAGAGCAGGGCAAGCTGTAAAATAAAAACACTGTCATTGCGAGCCAGTGGGCACACTGGCGTGGCAATCCGTTTCCTATTCATCGGATTGCCACGTCGGGCTTCGCCCTCCTCGCAATGACATATTGTCTTTTTTAGAATGGAGAAAAGCTATGGCTAAAATGTGGGCCGGACGGACGGACGGCACGACTGAAAAGATTGCAGACGACTTCAATTCCTCCATCCGGTTCGACTGCCGGATGTACAAGCAGGATATCACCGGCAGCATGACCCATGCTGCCATGCTGGCTTATAAAGGCATCATCTCCGAAGCCGATGCCGACACCCTGATTGCAGGTCTGGAGCAGATTCTTGCGGATATCGACAGCGGCAAGCTGCCCATTGATATGGAGTGCGAGGATATCCATATGTTCGTGGAGCAGGTGCTCACCGAGCGTCTGGGCGACGTGGGCAAAAAGCTCCACACCGCCCGTTCCCGTAACGATCAGGTTGCGCTGGATATCCGGATGTACCTGCGAGAGGAAATTGACCAAATCGTTGAGCTGGTGAAGCAGCTGATCGTGGCGGTCACCAACAAGGCAGAACAGTACAAGTCCGCCATCATGCCCGGCTACACCCACCTGCAGCGTGCTCAGCCCATCACCTTCGGTCATCACCTGATGGCTTACGCCATGATGCTGCTTCGTGATGTGGATCGGCTGCTGTGCTGCCGCAAGCGGATGAACCTGTCTCCCATTGGCTGCTGCGCTCTGGCCGGCACCACTTACGACACCGACCGCTATTTCGAGGCGGAAAAACTGGGCTTCGACGGCATCTGCATGAATAGTCTGGACGGCGTGTCCGACCGTGACTTCTGCGCAGAGCTGATGAGTGCCATCTCCATTTTGATGATGCACCTGTCCCGTTTCTCCGAGGAAATCATCCTGTGGAGCAGCTGGGAATTCAAATTCGTGGAGCTGAGCGACGCTTGTACCACCGGTTCCTCCATCATGCCCCAGAAGAAGAATCCCGACATGGCAGAGCTGGTTCGTGGCAAGACCGGTCGGGTCTTTGGTGACCTGATGGCACTGCTGACCACCCTGAAGGGTCTGCCCCTTGCCTACAATAAGGATATGCAGGAGGATAAGGAAAGCGTCTTTGATGCGGTGGACACCGTGAAGATGTGCTTGCAGGTCTTTGCTCCCATGATCGACACCCTCACCGCCAACACCGCCAACATGAAACTGGCAGCCCAGAAGGGCTTTATCAACGCTACGGACCTTGCCGACTATCTGGTGAAGAAGGGCCTGCCCTTCCGCAGCGCTTACAAGATTTCCGGGAGCCTGGTCGCCTACTGCATCCAGAACAACACCGTGCTGGAGGAGCTGCCGCTGGATACCTATCGCCAATACAGCGAGCTGTTCGACGAGGATCTGTATCAGGCCATTGACCTGATGGTTTGCGTGGAAAAGCGGATTTCTCAGGGCGGCACCAGCGTGGCATCCGTGGAAAATCAGATCAACTATGTAAGAGAGATGCTCGCCAATGACTAAAGTATTTATAGATGGCAGCGCCGGAACCACCGGCCTGCGAATCCGGGAACGGCTTTCCGGTCGAACTGATATCGAACTGATTCGGCTCCCTGAGGAGCTACGTAAGGACCCCAACGCCCGAAAGGATGCCCTGTTCAGTGCAGACATCGCCTTTTTGTGTCTGCCGGACGCAGCCGCCATCGAAGCGGTGGCGCTGGCAGAGGGCAGCGGCGTGAAGATCATCGACACCTCCACCGCCCATCGCACCAACGACAGTTGGGCCTATGGCTTTGCGGAGCTGTCCAAGGCGCACCGACAGACAATCCAGAACAGCAGCCGTGTGGCCAACCCCGGCTGTCACGCCAGCGGCTTTATCGCAAGCGTTTATCCGCTGGTAGCAAAGGGCATCATTCCGGCGGACTTCCCGCTGACCGCCTACTCCCTCACTGGCTACTCCGGCGGCGGAAAGAGCCTGATTGCGGAGTACGAGGACGAAAACCGTGACCCCCGTCACGACAGCCACCGAATCTACGGCACCACCCTCAAGCACAAACACCTGCCGGAGATGCAGAAAATCTGCAATCTGGCGCAGCCCCCCGTGTTCTCCCCTATTCTGGGCGACTTCTACGAGGGTATGGCCACCTCCATCCTGCTGCCCGGCTTTGATGCACAGCAGGTTTGGGATTGCCTGAGCGCCCACTATGAGGGTGAGAAAATCGTCACCGTTGCCCCTCTGGGCGGCGACGAGCCCCTAATCTACGCCAGCACGTTTGCCGGCAAGGATTCCATGCGAATCACCGTTTCCGGTCACGAAAGCCAGACCATGGTCACTGCCCTGTTTGACAATCTGGGCAAGGGTGCCTCCGGCGCGGCGATTCAAAACATGAACATCCTGCTGGGCGTGGACGAAGCAACCGGACTGGACATTTAATAGATATGAGATATGAACTACGAGATACGAGATATTCCGATTATCTCATATCTCATATCTCGTATCTTATATCTTTACACATCTAGGAGATAATATTATGAAACTAATCTCTGGCGGCGTTTGTGCCGCAAAGGGCTTCAAAGCCAACGGTGTCCACTGCGGCATCTGGAAAAATCAAACCAAAAAGGATCTGGCGCTGATTGTCAGCGACGTTCCTGCCACCGCCGCGGCGGTATATACCACGAATCTGGTCAAGGGTGCCCCCCTGCTGGTGACCAAAAAGAACATCGCCAACGGCACTGCGCAGGCAATCATCTGCAACAGCGGCAACGCCAACACCTGCAACTGGAACGGCATCCAGATTGCCGAGGATATGTGCGCGCTGGTGGAAAAAGCCACCGGCATCTCCGCTAACGACGTGGTGGTTGCCTCCACCGGCGTCATCGGTCAGGTGCTGGACATCACCCCCATCGCAAACAACATGGATGCGCTGACTGAAGGCCTTTCCTACGAAGGTAGCCTCAACGCCGCCCAGGCCATTATGACCACCGACACCATATCCAAAGAGATTGCGGTGGAATTCACCATTGGCGACAAGGTCTGCCGCATGGGCGGCATCGCCAAGGGCAGCGGCATGATCCATCCCAACATGGCTACCATGCTGGTGTTCATCACCACCGACTGCGCCATTTCCTCCGAAATGCTGCAGAAGGCTCTGTCCCACGACATCACCAACACCTTCAATATGCTCTCCATCGACGGCGACACTTCCACCAACGACATGGTCACGGTTCTCGCCAACGGCATGGCCGGCAATGAGGAAATTACCGCTGAGGGCGAGGATTTCGCCACCTTCATGAAGGCGCTGAACAGTCTGACCGTTTCTCTGTGCCGCACCATCGCCGGCGATGGCGAAGGTGCCACCAAGCTTTTAGAATGTACCGTTACCGGTGCGGATACCCTGACTGCCGCCAAAACCGCCGCCAAGAGCGTCATTTGCTCCAACCTGCTGAAGGCCGCCATGTTCGGCGCCGATGCCAACTGGGGACGGGTGCTCTGCGCCATCGGTTACAGCGGTGCGGAGGTGGACGTGAACAAGGTGGACGTATCCTTCCGCTCTGCCAAGGGCGAGATTGCCGTCTGCAAGGACGGTGCCGGTGTGCCCTTCTCCGAGGAAATTGCCAAGGAAATCCTGCTGGAGAAGGAAATCGACATTCTGATTTCTGTGGGCGACGGCCCCTATTCCGCCTCCGCATGGGGCTGCGACCTGACCTACGATTACGTCAAAATCAACGGCGATTACAGAACCTGAAAAATACAGTGTCATTCCGAGCCAGTGCGCACATTGGCGTGGGAATCCGTTCTCAAATCTGATGGCCAACGGATTGCCACGTCGCTTCGCTCCTCGCAATGACATCATGATTTAAAGGAGTACATACTATGGATACTCAATTTTCCAATGCGGAACGGGCAGAAGTTCTGACCGCTGCCCTACCTTATATTAAGAAATACAGCGGCAAGGTGGTCGTCATCAAGTACGGCGGCAACGCCATGGTCAACGAAACCCTCAAGCAGCAGGTGATGGAGGACATCGCACTGCTGTGGCTGATTGGCGTGAAGGTGGTTCTGGTTCACGGCGGCGGCCCTGAAATCAGCGACACTATGAAGCGTCTGGGCAAGGAGGCCAAATTCGTGGACGGCCTGCGGGTCACTGACAAGGAGACCGTGGACATCGTGCAGATGGTCCTGGCCGGCAAAATCAACAAGACGCTGGTGAACCTGATTCAGATGAAGGGCGGTCACGCTGTGGGTCTGAGCGGCATCGACGGCGGCATCATCGAGGCCACCATGAAGAACGAAGCACTGGGCTATGTGGGCACCATCACCAAGATTCGTCCCCAGCCCATCACCGATTTGCTGGAAAAGAACTACATCCCCGTGATTTCCACTGTCGCCAGCGATCGTCAGGGTAACACCTACAACATCAACGGCGACACCGCCGCTGCTCGAATCGCCGGTGCGCTGGGTGCGGAACGACTGATTATGATGACCGACATTGCCGGTATCCTCCGTGACAAGGACGACCCCTCCACCCTGATTCCCCACATCACCGTGGAAGAAGCCAAGGGACTTTATGAATCCGGTGTCATCTCCGGTGGCATGATTCCCAAGGTGGACTGCTGCATCGATGCGCTGGAGCACGGCGTAGACAACGTGGTCATCATGGACGGACGGATCCCCCACTCCATTCTGATGGAGCTGCTGACCGACGAGGGCGCCGGTACCATGGTCATGAAAGGCTGATTGATATGAGCATCACTTCTATTGATAAAGAATATGTCGCCGGAACCTATGGCCGGTTTCCGGTGGAGTTGCTTTCCGGCAAGGGCAGCATCCTGACCGGCACAGACGGAAAGCGCTACATCGACATGGGTTCCGGCATCGGTGTTACCTGCTTCGGCATCGCCGATGACACCTGGCTGGCTGCCGTCACCGAGCAGCTTTCCAAGCTGCAGCACACTTCCAACCTCTACTACACCGAACCCTGCGCATTGCTTGCCAAGGCGCTCTGCGAAAAAACCGGCATGAAGAAGGTTTTCTTCTCCAACTCCGGTGCGGAAGCCAACGAGTGCGCCATTAAGGTGGCCCGGAAGTACTCCGCCGAAAAGAAAGGCGACGACCACTACAACATCATCACACTGGTGAACTCCTTCCACGGCCGGACGCTGACCACCCTCTCCGCCACCGGTCAGGACGTGTTCCACAAGCTGTTCAATCCCCTGACCCCCGGTTTCGTCCATGTGACCGCCAACGATGTGGCGGCGCTGGAGGAAGCTGTGGCCTCCTGCAAGCCTGCCGGCATCATGCTGGAGGTGGTGCAAGGTGAGGGCGGCGTGCTGCCCCTGACTGCTGAGTTTGTTTCCGCCGCCGCAAGGCTGGCTCACGAAAACGACATCCCTCTGATTATCGACGAGGTGCAGACCGGCAACGGTCGTACCGGCAAGCTCTACGGCTATATGCATTTCGGCATCACGCCGGACATCGTATCCACCGCAAAGGGTCTGGGCGGCGGTCTGCCCATCGGCGCAACGCTGATGAGCGAAAAAATGCAATTCGTTCTGGGACCCAGCGACCACGGCTCCACCTACGGCGGCAATCCCGTTTGCTGCGCCGGCGCATTGAGCATCATCCGGCGGTTGGATGACCGTTTCCTGGCAGAAGTTCAGGCCAAGAGCGACTACATTTTCTCTACGCTGGAGGGTGCTGAGGGCATCAAAAGCGTATCCGGCATGGGTCTGATGATTGGCATCGAAACGGAGCGTCCGGCAAAGGATGTGGTCATGGACTGCATGGATAAGGGCGTGCTGTGTCTGACTGCCAAGACCAAAGTACGGTTGTTGCCTGCCCTGAACATCCCCATGGGCGTGCTGGAAGAGGCCATCACCATTCTGAAAAACGCTTGTAAATAATAAAGTAAAATATTGTTTACACAACTACCGCAAAAACAAAATACCCTGTCATTCTGAGCGAGCGGAGCGAGTCGAAGAATCCGTTTTCTCTATGTATCATAAAGAATACGGATTGCCACGGCCCTTCGGGCCTCGCAATGACATACGTTGT